>PQAL01000030.1 GCA_003105035.1 Anaerolineales bacterium
TCAGGGAGTTTACCACAGGAGGTTGGCACGGGGAGGAGTGATTTGACTTATAATCAACTCAGACCATTGTAAGGAGGCAACACTATGAAATATACCTATGCAGTTTTAGGCGCCGGCAGACAGGGCACAGCCTCAGCCTATGATATGGCACGCTGGGGAGAGGCGAAACGGGTTCTACTGGCAGATATGGAGCTAACAATTGCTGAACGCGCTGCTAAAAGAGTGAACCAGCTGATTGGCACCGAAGTGGCTGAAGCCATTCAGGTCGATGTCACTGACACCACCGCGCTTGAGCAGGTACTGACCGGCGTGGACGCATTTGTCAGCGCCGTACCCTATTACTTCAACCTGGATATCACCCGGGTGGCGATCAAGGCTAAAGCCAGTATGTGCGACCTGGGAGGCAACACCGATATCGTCAGGCAGCAACACGCTTTCGACGATAAAGCCCGCCAAGCTGGCATTAGCATTATCCCTGATTGTGGCCAGGTGCCTGGGCTTGGCTCATCTCTCTCCGTCTATACCATGAGCCTGCTGGATGAGGCCACCGATGTGTATATGTGGGATGGGGGCATCCCCCAAAGCCCGCAGCCTCCCTTCAACTATCTACTAACGTTTCATGTGGCTGGGCTGACCAATGAGTATGCCGAGCCGGCAATCTTCTTGCGGGATGGAAAGATCACCCTGGTGGAACCGATGACCGAGCTGGAGACGGTGGATTTCCCCGATTCCGTCGGTACCCTGGAAGCCTTTGTGGCTGGAGGTGGCACCAGCACCATGCCCTGGACGTTCGAGGGTAAATTACGCACCCTGCAGAATCTCACCCTGCGCTATCCGGGTCACTTCAACCAATTACGTGCCTTCTGGGATCTGGGGTTGTGGGACCTGAAACCTATCCTGACCGAAAAGGGAGAGGTGATCCCACGCGATGTCTTCCATGCCCTGTTCGAGCCCAAGGTGATCTTCCCCGACGACCCGGAGAAAGGCAAGGATTTCGTATTTGTGCGCGTTAAAGCACTGGGGAAGAAGGATGGCAAACCCGCCCAGGCCGAAGTGGAACTGATGGATCGTTTCGATGAAAGCACCGGTTTTACCGCCATGGAACGCACCACGGGCTGGGATGCCGCCATTGTGGCGGAGATGATGGCGCATGGATTGACGCCGCGCGGCGCGGGTGGAGTGGAGACTTTCGTACCCGCAGGGCCCTTCATGAATGAGTTGCGCCGGCGAGGTTTTCGGATTAAGGAATCTGTCATATAAAGTAAACATCAAGGAAGTGATTGTCCACTACTGGCATTTTAGGTTGATCACAGTGCTCCTCCACTCATCAGGAGGAGCACTGATTAATGTGCGTTCACTAATAGCTTTTGAGTAAGAACCGGATGATTGGTGTATCGACTCTGATGACCCTGGCCTGATGAGTGGTCACTTAATCGCAACAGGTATTCTATTGGGCTTCCTAAGAGGAGGACATTAAGAGCCACGCACTCTACCTGGCCGAGGAGGTCAATACGTGGAAAGGCTACCGCCCTTGCGTGCGTAATTCTCTGTACGAACCGAAACTGCCAATGCTACCAACCTCAACGATGCGTATTCCCTGTAGCCTTACGATATCGGCTCGCCTAGCTTGGCTCGTTCCTCCTGGGCCAGAGCAGGCTCCAGCTTCTTGAACAGGGCGGCAGGCGGGTTCAGGCGCTGGCCGGGCCGCAGGTTGGATGCCTGCCAGTGCCCTGCTTCTTGGGGTGGGCGGTATCTTAACGTATTATGGATACCCAACCGGTCAGCTTGAGGTTCAATGTATTGTTCGCCGAACAACGGCTGGCTGTAGCCCAGGTAGGTGTTCAAGCGCTCGCTGCTAAACGGGATAAACGGTGCAAACAGGACTTTCAAAGAGTCGACTATGCGCAACCCGGTATAGATGGTCTTGGCGGCTACAGCTTTATCGATCTTGACCTCGTCCCAGGGCTTGTGGTCGGCCAGATATTTGTTGCCTTCCGCAGCCAGGCGTAGTGCTTCATTCAAGGCTGCACGCAAGCTGACTGCCTCAAGATAGCTGCCAACTTTTGTAAAGCCATTCTCAATGGTGGCAATGATCTCCTTATCCTTGGGGCGAAGCTCGCCAGGCTCAGGCACAACCCCATCCCAATGCTTGTAAGCAAAGGGCAGCACCCGGTTTACCAGGTTGCCCCAGGTGGCCACCAGCTCACCGTTGTTGCGGGCGATAAATTCATCCCAGTCCCAATCGGAGTCGCGTAACTCGGGCATATTAATCGTCAGGTAATAACGCAGCGCATCTGCATCGTAGCGGGACAGAAAATCAAGCCCCCAGATGGCCCAGTTGCGGCTGCCAGAGATCTTTTGCCCTTCCAGGTTCATGAATTGGTTAGCCGGGATGTCATACGGCAGGTTGAGTGGTACACCTTCGTCTTCGGTAAATATTTCCACGAATTCCTTGCCCACCCCCTTGAGCTGCGCTGGCCAAAAGGCTGCATGGAAGAATATGTTATCTTTACCGATGAAGTAAAACGCTTTGGCAGACAGGTCGGTCCACCAGTCACGCCATGCTTCGGGCTGAGCGGTTATTTTTGCCCATTCGATGGTGGCAGACAGATAACCGATGACTGCCTCGAACCACACATACAGGCACTTGCCTTCCCAGCCATCCACCGGGACGGGGATGCCCCAATCCAGGTCACGGGTAATGGGGCGGGGAAGTAAACCTTCACTTTCGATCTGTCCCAAGGATTGCCCCACCACGGTCTCACGCCAGTAATCCTGCCGCTGGCGCAGGAATTGCTCAACTTCCGGCTCCAGCTTCGAGAGATCCAGGAAATAATGCCGGGTCTCACGCAGCTCAGGGGTGGAGCCGTCCAGCTTATAGTGCGGGTTAAGCAGTTTTTCGGGTTCAAGCACACTACCACAGCGGTCACACTGGTCGGAGCGTGCCCCTTCGAACCCGCAGATATAGCACGTGCCTTCCACGTATCTATCCGGAAGGAAACGTTTAGCCTGAGGCGAATACCACTGCGGGCGCGATTCGGTGTAAAGGAAACCATTCTTGTCTAGTGCCAGGAACATGGATTGGGCCACCTTGAAGTGGTTTTCCGTGTGGGTACTGGTGAACAGGTCATAGCTTATGCCGGCCTTCTGGAACAGCTCGAGGAACTGGTTGTGGAAGTACTGATACACCTGCTCTGCAGGCCGCCCCTCGGCATCGGCGCGCAGCGTTACCGGCGTGCCATGCGAATCGGTGCCAGAAACCATCAACACCCGGTTACCCTTGAGACGATGATAGCGCGCCACGATATCACCCGGGAGATGCGAGCCGGTGATATTGCCCACGTGGATCTGTGAGTTGGCATAAGGCCAGGCGATGGCGATCAGGATGTTGTTGGTCATAGTTAGCTCCGCTGTATTGTGTCAGTCACTATAGATCGATAGTTTGCATAAAAAAAGGCTGCCCGATCCTGGACAGCCTTTTGGATAAACTTCCGGGTGATTACTTCTCGTTATCTACCCTGAGTGCCCAGGCGCGCTGAACAAGAGCCACCATGCGCATGGGATTTACAGACACCAGGGTAGAAGAAATTATAGTTTTCACTCCTGCCACCGTTCACTATAAAATGAGTCTACACGCTGGACATTGATTTGTCAAGTTTTAGAATTAGTAGATAACTGCAATTTCAGTGGTGAGTATTCGATGATTGGACTTGCAGGCCTCTGCGATGATTGCATTTCCCCAAATTTTTGATGGACAGGTCGGGTATCAACGATTGTCTGGATGCAACTTCCAATAAAATGCCCGAGTTTTTTCTATTTTTGGAATGATTCGAAAACAAAGCAATTTACAGCCACTTACCATTGCGTATTCTACAAGTTACATGCCCTGAGCGATGGTATATACGGTGAGTTGAGGAAGATGAGCCATAATATGAGGGAAATATTAACTGCCAGGATGGTTATTATGTGTCTCATACCATCCTGGCTGTCCTATCGATGTCGTTGTTTATTATATAGTTGAGCAAATCCTTATCACTATGCGGCTTCCCATTGGAAACTACGCTACTCTTGAGGTGCATTTTGGATCGTGGCCTCGAAGGGTACTTCGCTGAGATAGCCAGCGCCAGCTGGCACGTTAGCAGTCAAGTCAAGTTTTAACCCGCGCAATGAGCCAATGGAATCAACGCTGGTACAGCTCATCACTGCCGTACCATCCGATGATCTTGTGTAATCAGTTGTGCCTTCAATTCTACCTCCCCCCTGGTAGGCTGTTTCAATGTAAAAAGTGCCCCAAGCTAATTGAGCATCATAGAAATAATTAGCTGTTGCTTTCATGACTCCTGTCAACTCCGGGCAATCAGAGACAAGCTCAAATTCGATTATTAATCCTTCGGTTCGCGAAGCTCCGTTTACGACTTCGCTTTTTCCCGGTGTCTCGCCAACATTCTTTGACGTGCCAGTGCACTTGATCGAACCGGCTTTAGAACCAACCAAGCTACACGAGGCCAACATGATGGAGATCAGCAGCAAGGTAATCCACAACATCATTTTATTTTTCATCCCTTTTTTTCCTTTCTTTCATTAGTATGTTTTCTTGGCTGCTATTGTTATTGCAACAGCTTTGTCTTGCTCGAATAAACGCCTCCTTTCTTCGTTCACTGCCTACTATGATTTTGATGGAAGGATAAATTGCTGGCTGCCATATCGTATTATTATTATGGTTTCAGCATAGCAAAACAAGCATAGGGAAGTCACCCAATCTTGATTGGGTAGATATAGGGAATGGGTTGTATAATCAAATCAGGAATGTTCAGCGTAAATCTGATTTATACACTTTATAGTTTTCTTATTTTGTAATCTCGTAGTATGTATCTGGGAGGCCTACCATGGACCAGCATGCTAGCCTCATCGAGCCCCTCACTGCGCGCGAATTGAAGATCCTTCAGTTGATTGGCGAAGGCCAATCCTACGGGGAAATCGGACAGGCACTTTTCATTGAAAAAGCGACTGTCACCTGGTATGTCCAGAAAATATACGACAAATTAGGATTGGAGAAAAGCCAGCGTAACCACCAAAAGGCACTGGCGTGTGCCCGCGCACTTGGTCTCTTCGAGAGCAAATCTACCGCTACAGATCATGCACAGACCACTCCCACGCATAAAAACCCATATAAAGGCTTACGTTCTTTCCAACAGGGAGAGGCAGCCGAGTTTTTTGGCCGTGAGGAACTCATTCAACGGCTACTGGATCGCCTGGCCGAGGATGGACCGATGAGCCGCTTCCTGGCGGTGGTAGGCCCGAGTGGATGTGGCAAATCGAGTGTGCTTCACGCCGGGCTGATCCCGGCGCTACAGCATGGTGGCATAGATGGCTCTGAACAGTGGGTCATCGCCAGCATGGTACCCGGCAGCCATCCACTGGATGCGTTGGAAGCTGCACTAGCAAGAGCAGCAACCAGGCCGGGTGTCGATATCAATGCGCAATTAACCCGTGACGAGCGTGGATTACAGCGCCTGACCGAAATGCTCCTGCTGGAAAACAGTGAGCTTCTACTAGTGGTGGACCAATTTGAGGAAGTATTTTCACTGGTAGTGGATGAAGATCAGCGCAGCCAATTTCTGGCGTTACTGGGCAGAAGCGTAAACCAGCTTCGCAGCCGAGTGCGGGTGGTGATCGCTTTGCGAGCAGACTATTACGACCGCCCGCTGATGTCTCCAGCCATCAGTGAGCTGTTTCGCTTACGCACCGATGTGGTTCTGCCATTAACCCAAGAGGAACTAGCCCAGGCGATCTGCCTGCCAGCCCAGCAAGTGGGGGCGAGGGTCGAGTCGGAGCTGGTTACAGCGTTGGTTAACGAGGTCAGCGAGCGACCTGGGTTGCTGCCTCTGATGCAATTCACCCTGACTGAGCTATTCGACCGGCATCAGGGAGACATTATGACCCTGGCAGCCTATCACCAAATCGGGGGAATACGTGGGGCACTGACCCGCAAGGCTGATTCTCTCTACGAAAGTTTAGGTGTGTCAAAGCAAGCAATCGTGCGCCAAATCTTTCTACGATTGGTTAAGCTTGGTAAAGAAGGTGAAGTCTTGCGGCGGAGAGTAAGCCGATCAGAGCTACAGGCCATCGATGTGAATCGTCAAACGGTGGATGAATTGATTGACGAGCTTGCCAAACACCGGCTAATCACACTGGATTATGATCCAACCCGGGGTTACGCAGTGGTAGAAGTGGCGCATGAAGCCTTGATCCGGGGATGGAATAAATTACAAGACTGGGTGGATGATAGCCGGGAAGATTTACGCCAGCAGCGCTTGCTTGCCACAGCTGCTAGCGATTGGCAGGAAGCGAACCGAGATCCAAGTTACCTTCTATCGGGTACGCACCTGGTCCAGTTCCAAACCTGGGCTAAAGACTCGCCGGTGGAATTAGGACCCATTGAAAGTGAATTCCTGCTGGTCAGCATCAACGAAAAACGACGGCGTAATCGCAAGAGTAAGCTCATCCGCAACCTTGTTTTTGGAGTGGTAGCCTTCGTGGCTATTATCATGAGCGCTCTGGCATTCATTGCGCTGGACCGTGCGCAGCAAGCTCAAGATGCGCAAACACGCGCCGAACGACGAACTCTGGAAAATCGCAATATCCAACTGGCCAACTATGCACGGGCAGCTTATACGGAAGGACGCACTGATTTGGCAATCCTGCTGGCAATGGAAGCAATCCACATGGATGATCCACCAGTGCTAGTAGAGCAGGCTTTTCGGACTATCGCCCAAGGTTCGGGCATTCGCGCAGTTCTATCAACCGGCGTTACACCAATCAATGCTCTTGCTATCAGCCCAGATGGGAGAAGAGTAATATCTGGCAGCTGCGGTGTGGTGAATCCTGATATGACTTGTTTGCGAGGCCGCCTGACCCTATGGAATATTGATGGGGATGCCTCAAACCTACTGCAAACTGATCGCATCATTCGGGTCGAAAGCACGGAATTAAAAGGTTTAGTCAACGACATAAGCTTTAATCCTGCAGGATATGTAGAAGGCAGGTTAACTGCCCTATCTGCTGGTGAGGATGGGAACATCATTCTTTGGGATGTGTCATCGCTGTCATCCGATTCGATCCTGAAGCGTTATGAAGGACATGCTGGTTCGGTATATGAGGTGGCATTCTCACCGGATGGCAAGCAATTTATTGCTGCTTATGAGCAAGGGACAATCATCCTCTGGGAAACTGCTAGCGGGAAGGAAATCATGCGAATAAGTGTGGGAGAAGAGCCGGTTACCAGCGTGGCATTCAGCCACGATGGACGAGAAGTCCTATCAGCCTCGAAATATGGCAAGACCATACTGTGGAACGCCGAGACCGGTGAGGAGATCCGACAATATACTAGCACCCAGGGCATATGGGTATACCGGGTAGCTTTCGGACCGGTGAATCAATCTGGAAGGGTTTCCGTTTGGGGATTATGCAGTGATAACAGCGTGAATGTATGGGATCTCGAAACAGGCCAGGTGATTTTCAGCACTCCGTCTGGAAGTAACCCCTATCAAGACATCCAATTTACACCAGACGGCGGAATGACGGCTCTAGCCCAGGAGGGCATGATCATCCTCAAGGATACTGAACAAGGGCGTGATATTCAACGATTATTGCAGATCAGCCGGGATGCCTATTCCACTGTTACAGGTCTGGCGATCAGTAAAGATGGAACTCATCTGGTCAGCGGTGATAACAATGGAGGGTTGAATCTTTGGAACCTTACATCCCAAGAGAATGTGAAAGCAATTACTGTTACTGCCGTATCATCAATGGGGAATACAATCTGGCTGCCTGGTGGAGATAATATTGTGACCACAAATGGTACTTCAGATCCCATTTCTCCAACACTATACAGGATTGACCTGAGGTCTGGCAGCAAGGTAGTTTATCAATCACCGCAGCTACCGAACCATTTGGCAAGTAGCGGGCTGGCAATCGATCTAGATGGGAATTTAATATTAGCAGGCGGTGGTAACCTCAGTCCAATGGAATCCAACACTTCTGACCGACCTTTTTTGTGGCTCATCGATGCCCGGACAGGAGAAGTCAAGCACCGACTGGAGGGTCATCAATACAATGTGAAGGCAGTCGCTTTCAGCCCAGATGGACAATATGCGATCAGTGGTTCGTCGAGTAAAGTACAAGAACCGCACGATTACTCATTGGGTGAGCTATTCTTATGGAGCACCAGCACTGGCCAAATGGTGAGACAATTTAAATTAGCCAATGATATCCAGGGTATTTCTTTCAGCCATAGCGGTAAGCTGGTTGTAACCTGCACACCAGTCGGTTTTTACGCCAATGTATCCATATGGGATGTATCCACGGGAGAGAGAAAACACCGTTACCAATTTGGCTGCCATGAGGCAGTATTTAGCCAGGATGACGAGTCTATACTGATCGATGCAATAACAAGCTCATCCTTGAGCCGGATATATCAGATCAACGTAGCGGATGGGAAGATATTGCGTACGTTTAGTGGTTTAGACAATACGGTCTACACGTTTGAGATCAGTCCGAATAATCAATACTTGCTCGCAGCTTCCCTGACTAATGTGATTCTGTGGGATATGCTAACAGGCCGGGAGCTCGGCCGAATTGATCTACCGATCCCAGGCGCGACTACCCAGGTAACCTTTTCAACGAATAGTAAATATGCTTATATTGTACAAGATAATGCTAACAAAATCTTCACATGGCATGTTGGTGAGCAGTCTACTCTGGCGCAGCTGCAGATTAGAATACTCAAGAATAATTATCTGCGGCCTTTTACATGTGATGAAAGGGAATTGTACAAAGACGTGCTGCCATTATGCAGCGAGAGCGAGAGTGAGAGATAACCCATACACTAAAAGGCTTAGCTGGGAGTCCTTATAAGCTTTTACTCTTATCAATGAATCATAATTAGTATGGTGGAAGCAGATGGTAAATCCATCATTATTTTCCAAAACCGGGCTTAATATAAAAATATACTTCAGTGAATACGGAAAATACTAAGCAGGTTATTAATTTGGTGGTGCGAGAGCCGGACAGCTTACCCAAAACTTATTTGAAAAGTAGGATGGACTGCATGTTTACAGCATCGATTTCCTACTTGTCATGAGCGAGACACTGCATTGACACCATTATGACGGGATTAGCTGATTGAAAAAGAATCCCTTATAGATATTCCCTGAGTAATCTTGCCCGGAAGGGGTGGCGTAATCTCCGCAGAGCCTTACCTTCGATCTGGCGGATGCGCTCACGTGTCAGACCGAACTTGTGCCCCACTTCCTCAAGGGTGTACGGATGGCCGTTCTCCAGCCCGAAGCGCAGGCGCAGGATGCGCGCTTCACGCGGTGACAACGTGGATAAGACCTGTTCAACACGCTCGCGCAGCATATTATCGTAGGTGGT
This sequence comes from Anaerolineales bacterium, assembly GCA_003105035.1. Classification (NCBI taxonomy): domain Bacteria; kingdom Bacillati; phylum Chloroflexota; class Anaerolineae; order Anaerolineales; species Anaerolineales bacterium. The sequence continues at coordinate 9,436 of PQAL01000030.1, forward strand.
CTGTGATGGAGAGGGGGTGATCGTGTCTTCCACGAACATACCCAACTCCGTGTCATCCTCATCGCCCACCGGGCTTTCAAGTGAGACCGGGATGCGCGCCACCTCAATCATCCAACGCAACTTATCGTGGCAGACACCAATTTCGAGGCACAGCTCGTCCTGGGTGGGTGGGCGTCCGAAGCTTTGCTCCAACTTGTGGGCTGCCTTGTACATTATGCGCAGGCGGTCGGTCATATGCACTGGGATGCGGATGGTCCGGCTCTGGTCAGCAATGGAGCGTGTGATGGTCTGCCTGATCCACCAGGTGGCGTAGGTGGAGAAACGGAAGCCGCGCTGATACTCAAACTTTGAGACGGCTTTCATTAAGCCCAAGTTACCCTCCTGGATCAGGTCCAGGAAGGCGACGCCGCGCCCTATATATTTCTTGGCGACGCTGACCACCAAACGGGTGTTGGCTTTAATCAGGTGCTCGCGGGCCAGAACCCCATCCTGAATGATGCCTTCTAGCTCTTGTCTCAGCCTGAGGCTGCCTTTTACACTCAACTTGGTGAGCCTGGCCTTGGCTTGTTTCGCCCGCTCAATGCGTTGAGCCAGGCTGACTTCCTCCTCGAGCGAAAGCAGTGGCACGCGTGACATCTCCTTGAGGTACAACCCCACGCTATCATCGGCAGAGATGTTTTCGAGGCTGGGTAGAAAGGATGTCTCCAGGATGGAAGGATTCAGATCCAACCCAGAACTTTCAAGCTTGGTCAGATCCGGCTCAGCATCGGTATCTTCTTCAATGACGATTTCGACACCCTGACGGTGAAGCAGGCCAAACAGCTCCATCAAGCGTTCGTCATCTTCTCCATCCCACGGGAAGACCTCCAGGATGTCTCCGGTGGTGAGATACCCTTGAACCTCCGCTTTTTCCATTAATGTATCGAGGGCTTCAACTTTTTGCGGTGCGGTTTCTGGGTTGACCATGGCTTTCCCTCCTGATTTGGTGGGGTTACTTTTCCAGCAAGGACTTTAATGAAGATAACCTGGGGTCACCAGGCTCGTCATCATGATGGCAGATACTCTCGTTCAAGTTATTGCCGCAGATTGGGCACAGGCCTTTACAATCTGGCCGGCATAACGGGCTGATGGGTATTTCGAGTAAAATGTAGTCGCGCAGCACCGGCGCCAGGTCGATGATACCTGTTTCCGGCATGATGAGACCTGAATCGGTGGCGTAACGCTGGGAAAACGCATACAGCTCAGCGAAATCGATGTGAAACGTTTGTTGAAAGCTGTTCAAGCAGCGTACACATTCGAGGTCAATTATTACCTGATTTTGCACCTGCAGCAGGATTCCCTGGGGTGTGCGCGTAGCCCGAACCACGCCAAGCAGAACGCTGAGGTGCAAATCGGGTGGAATGTTAATTTGAGGCAGGTTGAACGGGAAATCGCGGCTAAAGCCAGCCGATTGGGCAACGATGAAGCCGACATTCAGACGTAATGGAGAATGTGGGTCAGACACTTGAGTTTGTTGACTATACTTTGAATGATATCTTGAAATTCGCAAAGTAATTTATTATTTTATGCAATTATTATAACATATTTTGTTGCCACAGGTAAGATAAAATATCAACTGACTACCCATATATGGTGTGTGGGTTGGTATTGAAGGAAAAATTTGGGAGGTTCGTATGCAGCGTTTATTGATCGCCACTGGAAACCGGGGAAAACTGGTAGAGATTCGCTCTCTACTCGACGGAATGGTAATCGATCTTGTCATCCCCGAGATGCTGGGCATCTCCCTGCACGTGGACGAGACTGGCGCTACCTACGAAGAGAATGCCGCCTTGAAGGCAGAGGCATTTGCGAAAGCCTCCGGATTGGTGACCCTGGCGGATGATTCGGGGTTGGAGGTGGATCTGTTGGGAGGCCTACCCGGGATACGCTCGGCGCGTTTCTCCCCGCTGCCTGGTGCCAGTGATGCCGATCGGCGGGCCTATCTGCTGGGCTTGTTGGATGGACAGCCCCGCCCATGGAAAGCTCACTTTCACTGCACGGTGGCAATCGCTACTCCAGCCCTCAAGCTCTATTATGCCCAAGGGAATTGTCCGGGTGAGATTATTCCCGAGGAACGTGGCACGAATGGTTTCGGCTATGACCCGATCTTTCTGCTCACCGAGCGTCACCTGACCATGGCTGAGCTGAGTATGGATGAAAAAAACCAACACAGCCATCGTGCCAGGGCAATAAAAGCTGCCATTCCTATCCTTGGTGCGTTGCTGCCCTGAACAGGCGATGATGTGACTAAATTCACCATCAAGACGCTTTCCAACACGGCTATTTTGGGTTATCATAAGACCAATGGATCCTCTGGGGTACACACTACTGGTTGGTGCGATCGCCATCATCCTGGGTATCATCCTGTGCCTGGCTGTTCTGGCTATCTTTGGACAACTAAATTTCGGCGGAAAACGGGAGAGTAATGGCGGGAATAAGCCCATCTGGGATATCGACCACCGCCGGCTGCGCGAGATTTATAATCTCATTTCAAAACTTACCTCAACATTAAAATACGAAACCGTACTCGAGATCGCCCTGGATTTAGGCTCCAGGGTCCTGGCGACTCCACATATCCCCGCCGATCGCCTGGTCAGCGCCGTCTTGCTCTTCACCCAATCAGGTGGTGAGCGTCCGAATCTCACCATTGGAACCTCGCGACGGCTTCCTCAGCCGGATATGCGGGCAGTGCTGCCGGGGACCAGTGGCCTGATCGGTGAGGTAATTACCGAAGGGCTACCGAAAAGCACCACTGAGATCGCCAGTGATCCCGAATTGAGCCATCTGCTTGGCCTACGCAGCTGTACGGTTGCTTATTGCCTGCCATTGCGCTCTGGGTTGGATACCTACGGGATCCTGCTTTTCGCCCACCCCGATAAAGACTTTTTCACGCCATCCAAGTGCGAGTTATTGGATATCATTTCGCATCAGGCGGTCATTGCCATCCAGAATGCGCGCCTGTACAGTGACCTCCAGCGCGAAAAAGAGCAGATGATAGAAATCCAGCAGCAGGAGCACAAGAAACTGGCGCGTGACCTGCACGATGGTCCCACCCAATCCATGGCGGCCATTGCCATGCGGGTCAATTTTGCCCGCCGGTTACTGGAACGAGACCCGAAGGCAACCGCGGATGAGCTAATGAAGATCGAAGAACTGGCCCGCCGCACTACCAAGGAAATCAGGTACATGCTTTTCACCCTGCGCCCGCTGGAGCTTGAGTCACAGGGGCTGGTTGGCGCGCTGAAGGCGATGGCGGAAAAGACGCACGATACCTACGACCAAAATGTGATCGTCGAAGGCGACGAGAACTTAATTTCAAGGCTGGAGATGAATAAGCAGCCGATCATCTTCTATATTGCCGAAGAAGCCATAAATAATGCTTGTAAATACGCCCAGGCCAGCCACATCTGGGTCAGGATGCGGGAGTACGATCGGGATCTGCTGATGCTTGAAGTACAGGATGACGGCATCGGTTTTGAACGAAACGGCGCTGAGATTGCTTCCGAAAAGCGGGGCAGCCTGGGACTGAAGAACATGAAGGAACGCGCCGAGATGGTGGATGGTATTTTTCGGCTTGAATCGGTAGTGGGAAAAGGCACGACCATTCGTGTGCTCATCCCCCTTACCCCAGATGCTGCGGAACGGCTGCACAGAGGTGGTTGAACCGTTATGCCCGTCTGTGCAAATCTATATTATTCCCATCACGGCGAGAGCGGCACAGAAAATCCCCCATTGATACTGATTCATGGTGCTGGAGGCACTCATTTATATTGGCCTCCAGAAATCCGGCGACTGCCCGGGTATAGTATTTATGCAGTCGACTTGCCTGGACATGGAAAATCTGCCCTGATTGGAGGCCAGCAGAATATCAGCGACTATGCCAGCCACCTGATCCAATGGCTGGAGGCAATGCAGCTACGCAGGGCCGTCATCGTGGGCCATTCCATGGGCGGTGCCATTGCCCTGCATATGGCGATCCAGCACGCCGATCATGTGGTTGGATTGGGCTTGATCAGCAGCGGGGCACGTTTGAGGGTGCACCCGGAAGTATTAAATTATGCCTCCGACCAAACCACCTACCTAAAAGCGGTAGATATGCTCGTAGCTTATTCGTACAGCGCCAGCGCTTCGCACCAATTAGTGGAATTGGCCTCGCGGCGCATGCTGGAGACCCGGCAGAGCGTTTTTTTGGGAGATTTATTAGCCTGTGACCGATTTGATGTCATGGACAGGCTGGGGTCGATCCAGCAACCCACTCTGGTGGTATGTGGCACCGAAGACCAGATGACGCCCGTGCGTTATGCGCAATACCTGGCCAATTCCATCCCACATGCTCAGTTGAGCATCATCCCCAACGCCGGCCATATGGTGATGCTTGAACAACCAGCGCTTCTGGCAGCCAGCCTGCTCTCTTTTTTACAGGGTGTCTCATTTAATCCGGGTGAGGGAGTGTAATATGTACCTAGCCATAGAGGGAGTCATCGGTGTTGGAAAAACCACCCTGGCGCGCCTGCTGCAGCCTGCTTTTCAATCTGCGCTGGTCCTGGAAGTTTTCGAGGAAAATCCATTTCTTTCAGATTTTTATTCCGATAGGCAACGGTACGCATTTCAGACCCAGATTTTCTTTCTCCTGAGCAGGTATTACCAGCAGCGGCGCTCCGTTCCTGAGATCATCAGAAGGGGCGAGTCGCTAATCACTGATTACACTTTTACCAAGGATGCCCTATTCGCCCGTATCAACCTGGCCGGAGACGAGCTGGACATGTATTATCGAGTGCATGACGCCCTGGCTGAGAAGATCCCCCTGCCTAATCTGATCATTTACTTGCGGGCAGACCTCGAAGTGCTCATGCAGCGGATTGCCTCGCGTGACCGCCCTTACGAGCGTAATATTGAACGCGGCTATATTGAAGAGCTGTGTTCAGCATATGATGCGTTCTTCCTGGAAAACCAGGCCCGAAACATCGGCGAAAGTGTGACCGTGCTCATCCTGGATACCAACGAGCTGGATTATGTCCGGCGGCCGGAAGACCTTAAGCTGGTCGAGAACCGCATCAGGCAGACCCTAAAACAGGTGCCCTTCCAAGCTACCTTACCCATGATCGATGAGCTGTGAGGGTCAGCGTCAACCATGCCAGGTAGAAGATTGGCTACCAGAAAAATCTTGGGGATTGTATGAACACCAACTATTTTTGTAGATGTATGCTGGTGCTGGAAATGACCAGATTCTTCCATAATTATGCTAGACATACAGGGGGAATTTATGCGGATTAATCGAAATATGTTGCTCAAGTTAGCCAAGGATACGGTTGAACGGGCAGTGAATAGTGATCACTCGATCCTGGCCATTTACCTACAAGGGTCGTTGCTTAGCGAAGACCCCTTGATCGGCAACACGGCAGACATCGACTTGTTCTACATACACAACGACGAGGTGAGCCTTGACCGCGAGATCGTCAAGGTTTCCGATGAGGTCCATCTGGATATTGCTCACCATTCCCATCGGGTATACCGGCAACCGCGCGAGCTGCGCGTTCACCCCTGGCTCGGACCAGCCGTGTATGGGTGCAAGATCATGTACGACCCACAACATTTCGTTGATTTTACCCAGGCCAGCGTCAGGGGCCAGTTTAATAATCCTGATAACGTGCTGGCGCGCACCGGTCGGCAAGCCCAGCACGCGCGGGAGATGTGGAGCTCGTTCAACGAGCAACCGCATCAACCTGAGCCTAAAGATGCTTATTTATACCTGCGTGCCCTCGAACATGCCGGTAATGCAATTGCAGGCTTGAGCGGTATCCACCTGACCGAGCGGCGGTTTTTAGCGACATTATCCCAACAGGCGGAGGCTCTACACAAGTCGGGTTTATTTGTGGACTTTATGGGCTTGCTCGGTGCTCCGGTGGTAGATGCGAACCGCATGCGTGCCTGGATACCCGAATGGCGGAAGGCATACAGCTCATTGGCTGAAGATCAGGCGCCCGCCCAGCTGCATCCCCACCGCTTACTGTATTACGAACGTGCCATCCAGGCCATGCTGGAGGGGCCTAATCCACACCACGCCTTGTGGCCTTTGTGGCATACCTGGACACGGCTGATGTGTGTGTTAGAGGCCGATGCTGTTCCTCAAGCAGCCTGGCAAGAAGCCGGGACTACCTTGGGCTTACTCGGCGAGCCGTTCATGGAGAAAATTGATGCCTTTGATGCTTATCTGGACCTGATCGAAGAGACGTTGGAGAAATGGGCCGTCGATAACGGGGGGTAAGACAATATTGGTGGGTAAACCAGCAAAATAAACATCGGTGACAAGTTATTTACTCGCTTAATGCATGATAATTTACGTTAATCAATTAAAATGCACGATAATTAGCATTATCGCTGATGTTTCACGTGAAACATATTGGATACGATAACAGGTAGATTTTGGGGCTTCCCGGTGTTTCACGTGAAACAAGGCTTTGCCCTGCATAACCCGACTATCGATTTGCCGGCTTGCCCGATTGGTGGACGAGTGAAGTGCAGGCCAGGACGGCGGTGTTCCGGATGGCTTGGCTGTGCCTTGTGGGTGCGTGGCGCCTGGCTGGCGATGGACGTGAGGTTTTTTGGTGTTCGGGCTGACTGGAGGAAGATGGGTCGGCCATAAAATGGCCTCCCGGCCTGCAGGCAGGGTGGGGTAAAATAGCTTTGTAATACCTGGGAAGACCAGAATCAGGAGTAGCCATATGAAAATCCATCTTCAAGACATCAAGCCTTCGCCCAATCCCATTCGGCGTACTTGGGACCAGGAAAAGTTACGCGATCTATGCTGGTCGCTTTTGGAAGAGGGTCAGGTAGAGCCTATCGGTGTTTATGAGACTGCAGATGGGTTTACGCTGGTGTGGGGTCATCGCCGGGTGGAAGCTGCCCGGATGGCAGGCTGGACCGAGATTGATGCCATGCTCGTGCAGCGGGATGAGATCAATAATCTCGTACAATCGGGGATCGAGAACCTGTCTGGCGAGGAGATGACCGCGGATGACAAGGCGGAGTGGGCGCAGCGCCTGGTAGATATGGGCTTCAGCCAACACGAAATTGCCCGGCGCACTTCGATACCGGCTGCCACCATCAACCAGTGGCTGCTGTATAAGCGCGAAAAAGACGCCGGAGTGTACGTGCACGTACAAAACCAGGCTACAGACGAGGGGATCGTTAAGACGGTGAAAATCGCCCAGGCGCTTGGGGATGACCTGGAAGCCAAGAAGGTTGTGGCAGCCAAAGTGTCGGCTGAGGGATTAACCCAGATTCAAACTACAGAGATCGCGCGTGCTTATCACGACGCACCAAGCCCAGAAGTGAAACAGAAGATTATCGAATCGCCGGTGTTGTCCAATGACAAAGCGGCGGATATCCTGCGTCGATCGGTTGCGCGCGTTGAGCTGGATACCTTTCGCGCCAAGGGTGACATCAAGGGTGATGAAAAAGGTGCTCTCGCAGACGTGTATACACGCCAGGATTTTGGGGCGGCGGTCAAGGAGTTCCTGGATGCCCTGCAGCCTTTCTACCTAACGGCTAACAAGCTGGTCACGATCGTCAAGCACGGCAAGTACTCGCGGGCAACCCTCAGGTATGCCATCCAAAAGCTGGACGAGATCATCAACGACCTGATATCCTTTAAGGAGCTGCTGGAGGGGATGGACTAGGTGGGTGAATGCATGCCCCGCATGCGCGGGACATGCGATTGAAATCAGGGTTCCTTGGCCCGGCAGGATCCCATGCCCCATGCGCTGGTGTTCAACACTGTGAAATCGTAACCAACACGCCTGATGCCTCTCGGTGGTTGGTGCGTCTTCTGCGTGTCTCCAGGTTGGTTGCTTGGGCAAACGTTGCCCCGGGTATGTATATATAAAGACTAGCAGATAATACCCCTCATCTTGTCTGTTCCAGGATAACCACCTAAATCTCCTGCTATTTTCCTGTAAACGAGGAAACTCCCCAGGATCTGCACGGGACCACCAAGCCACTTCGATATTTGTTACGCGGTTGGTCTGTGCTTATACTTATCTGACCAATTATTAAAGCTTTTGACTCCGATCAACTTCCCCAATTCCTGAGACGATCCATGATCGCGGCTTCAACTTCCTCAGGACGGTAGGCAAGCCTGTCTGCCTCCTGGATGAAGACATCCACCATGCGCTCTAGTTTTACACGGCGCAGGGTTGGCAGTGTCTCCATTTCTGGGGCTGCTGCGACGAACGTGCCCTTGCCACGCTGGGTGACAACCAGCCCTTCTTGCGCCAGGTCACGGTAGGCTAGGGCGGCTGTGTTGATGTTCACCGCAAGCTGGCTGGACAGCTCGCGGATAGTGGGAAGCTTTTCTCCCGTCTTGAGACGACCGGCCTGGATCAAATCTCGGATTTGCCCCTTGATTTGATCGTTTAAGGGCAGGCGAATCGATTTATCGGCTGAAATATCCATTGTTTTCATGAATAGATAGGCTTGTAATATTATACTATAACAACAATACAATAGTATTATAGTATCTTACAAGACACAGTGAGCTACCAATTTACTTATGATTTATATCCGATCATGCGCAGGAAGCCTTTGCGCCAGGCGATGTCCTCCTCGGTTTCGATCCCTGATGGCGACGAGCCGTCCACCACGC
>PQAL01000031.1 GCA_003105035.1 Anaerolineales bacterium
TTGATCACCGCCTATTTCAGCCCGAACGGCAGCTTAAGCGGCAACGGCGGATGTAATGCTTACAACAGCACCTATATCGCCGACGGTCAGGTAATCACCATCTATCCGCCCGATGCGACGAAAAAGGCATGCGGCGACCCAGCGGATACCCTGGAGCTCACCTACCTTGAGCTCCTGCCCCAGGTGGCGAACTTTGAGCTTCGTGATGGGTTCTTGATCATGTTGAACAATGTTGGCGAGGAGATCCTGCGCTTCTTGCCAATACCACTCTAATAACCGGTATGACTGGGTTGTGGTTGGATACTTTCCATCCGCAACCCAGTCCTCTCAAATTCTGCTGGAATTCATCCTATCTTTCCTGGAATACGCGGGAGAGATGGCCGTAGATATGGAAATCTTAATCGGGTGTTGGTTCTCGATGTATAGCGACATTATGACATAAAGAAAAAGGAGAGAATATGGGACCTGTCATCGCAGATATCTTACCTCTTGCGCTTGGTGTTGCCCTTAGCGTATTCCCGATCGTAGCGGTCATCCTGATGCTCTTCAGCCAGCACGCACGCAGCACAAGCCTGGGTTTTTTGGTCGGGTGGATCCTGGGAGTTACCGTCGTGACGGTCGTTGTGGTCTTTCTGTCCGATTCATTACAGCAAGCCACCGGCAGCTCTGAATCATCAATGTATGGGATCGTTCACCTTGTCCTGGGCTTATTATTGATCATTGCAGCCTTCCGCAACTGGAAGAAACGCCCCCAGACAGGGGAGGAGGTAGCCGTACCCAAGTGGATGAGCTCGATCGACACCATGACAGCTGGTAAAGCCCTCGGTTTGGCTGTGTTGTTATCCGCCGTCAATCCAAAAAATCTTGCCCTGCTTATTGCAGCTGGGGTTTCCATCGCCTCTGCCGGGTTGGATTCGACTCAACTGATCATCGCTCTGATCGTCTTTATCATCCTGGCTTGTTGTTCAGTCGCTACCCCGGTGATCGTCTATCTGGTGATGGGCGACAAGGCTACGCCCACGCTCAACGGCTGGAAAAGCTGGCTGATCAGCAACAATGCCACGGTGATGACGATCCTGTTCCTGATTTTCGGTTTTGCGGTGCTCAGCAAGGGCATCGGTGCCTTGATCGGTGGATGAGCAAACCAGGCAGCCTAGTTAATTTTGTCTACCGTGTGTGTAAATATTGAATTACGTGTGTGTAAGGATGTAAATCGTAAAAAAGAAAGGAAAGGGAAAATATGTCTCCGATGATGAGAAGAAGGATCGGCAGGCCGAGTTTGATCGGTGCAGCAGCCACCACCGCCGTCGTTGTTGGGACTGCCGGTGCAGTTAAAGGAAAGCAGCAGCAGAAAGCCGCCCAACAGCAGGCTGCAGCTCAGCAGCAGGCAGCCGAAAAGCAGCAGATGGCAGAGCTGCAGGCTAACCAAGAAGCCCTGGCTGAGCAGCAGGCGAAACAGTCACAGGCACCCATTCAGGCTGCTCCGGCCATCTCAATGGATGAGAAGATCGCCCAGCTCGAAAAACTGGCTAAGCTCAAGGATGCAGGCATCCTGAGCGAAGAAGAATTCGCGGCACAAAAGGCTAAGATATTGGCTGGCTGATTCACGCTTATCGTGATTTATTCAACAAGCAGTCCTCCCATTCATCATCGCATGCATGTTTCTTGGTGAAGTAGTGCATTGTTGGTCCAGCTTTTAAATTGCGAATGTAGAGAGGCTTCTCTGACGATTTATCAGTAGGCAGCAGTAGCCTTCTATGTAGCATTAAGGAATCCGCTGCTCAGTCAATGGCTCAACCACACGTTCCCCCACGCTTTCAGGTCCTTGCGAAACCCAGCGGCGCTTCGTGCAATCTTGCTTGTACATACTGCTTCTTCCTCGATAAAGAGCTGCTCTATCCGGGTAGTAATTTTCGTATGTCTGCTGACCTCCTGGAAGCCTATATCCAACAGCTTATCTCCGCCCACCACACCAGCGAGGTAACTGTATCCTGGCAGGGAGGTGAGCCAACGCTGATGGGCTTGGATTTCTTTTGCAAAGCGGTTGCACTCCAGGATAAATACCGTCGGCCAGGGATGACCTTCGAGAACACCTTGCAAACGAACGGCACGCTTTTGGATGATGCGTGGTGTGAGTTCTTCAAGGAGCATAACTTTCTGATCGGGATAAGCCTGGATGGCCCACGCCACATCCATGATATTTTCCGCGTGGACCGAGGCGGTGCTCCAACCTTTGATCGGGTCATGCGCGGCATCCGCTTGCTGCAGAAGCACCGTGTTGAGTACAACATCCTGGCGACTGTGAACCGTATCTCCGCTGATCACCCAAAGGAGATTTACCAGTTTTTGCGCGATGAGGTGGGCACCCAGTGGATCCAGTTCATCCCGGTGATCGAGCGCATGAACCCCGACGGCCGTAATCTCATCCAGGCTGGTGACCATGTATCTCCACGTTCAGTCCGGCCGATCCAGTTCGGGCGCTTTCTGATCCAGGTCTTTGACGAGTGGGTTCAGCATGATGTAGGTAAGATCTTCGTCCAGACCTTTGAAGCTGCCCTGCGTAATTGGATGCGGCTGTCCACGTCTGGGATGTGTGTCTTTGAGAAAACCTGCGGGATCGGCCTGGCTTTGGAGCACAATGGTGACCTGTATTCCTGCGACCATTTTGTCGAGCCAGATTACTTGCTCGGGAACATCAAGGATAAGGACATGCTCGAGCTGGTTGGCTCTGCGGAGCAAATGAAATTTGGGCAGGATAAGTTTAATAGCTTGCCGAAAACTTGTCTGAGATGCCCGGTGCTTTTTGCCTGTAATGGAGAGTGCCCAAAGAACAGGTTTTCCAGCACACCTGCAGGAGAACCAGGGCTGAATTACCTGTGTGCTGGTTATAAGGCATTCTTCCAGCACGCGGATGAGCCGATGAAGGTCATGGCGTTGTTGATGAACGATGGTCGACCTGCATCACATGTGATGGGAATTCTAGCCGAACGCAAGCAGGAATTATTGCGGGCCTACCAGGTATGCACACCTGAAGCCGCCTGTCCGTGCCAGAGCGGATTACAGTACAAAGAGTGTCACGGGTGGAGCCTTAGGAAGAGTGACAGGAAAAGAGGCTCCAAACCAATCGGCGGTCCAAGGTCTGCGGTAGTTAGAGCTAGCACAGTTTTAAGATGCCGATAGAAAGGAGTTTTTTCTGACCAAGACCATTGTTGAGTAGTTTATCTAATCATTGATTTACAAGAAAGGAGATGTAGTCATGCCTAACGGAAAGCCTAACATATTAATCCTGTGGGGGGACGACATTGGCTGGTATAACATCAGCCACAACAACCGGGGTGCGATGGGCTATCAAACTCCCAACATTGACCGCATTGCTAAGGAAGGTATTGAGTTCACCGATTATTACGGCCAACAAAGCTGCACGGCTGGACGGGCCGCTTTCATCACGGGTCAAAATCCGGTCCGCACCGGGCTAACCAAGGTCGGTGCTCCTGGGGCATTCGCTGGCCTCCAACCCCAGGACCCAACGATTGCTGATTTACTCAAGCCCCTGGGTTATGTCACCGGCCAATTTGGAAAAAACCACTTCGGTGACCGCAACCTATTTTTACCCACCGTGCATGGCTTTGACGAGTTCTATGGCAACCTGTATCACCTTAATGCCGAGGATGAGCCCGAGGAAGCGGATTATCCAAAGATGCCGATGTTTAGGGCTATGTTCGGGCCGCGTGGTGTGCTGGATTGTAAAGCGACCGACGTGGACGATGCGGCCGAAGATTCGCGCTTTGGCCGGGTTGGCAAGCAAATCATCGTGGATACTGGATCATTAACCAAGAAGCGCATGGAGACCATTGACGATGATATCACAGAGCGTACCATCGAATTCATCAAGCGAGCCCATGCCGCGGGAAAACCGTTCTTCATCTGGTGGAACGCTACCCATATGCATATCTGGACCTATATCCCCGAATCAGCCAAGGGCATCAGTGGCCAGGGCTTTTACAATGATGCCATGGTGCTGCATGACCAGGCGGTTGGAAAATTACTTGATACATTGGATGAGCTGGGTATTGCTGACGACACCATTGTCCAGTACTCGACGGATAATGGACCACATTACAATTGCTGGCCGGATGGAGCCATTTCCCCCTGGCGTAGCGAAAAGGACACCAACTGGGAAGGCGGCTTCCGTGTACCATGTTTTGTTCGCTGGCCCGGTAAGTTCGAGGCTGGCAAGATACTCAATGGCATCGTAACCCACCAGGAATGGCTGCCCACCCTGCTTGCCGCAGCTGGGGAACCCAATATCGTCGAAAAGCTTCAGCAAGGGCACCAGGCAGGTGAGAAGAATTTCCATGTCCACATCGATGGCTTCAACATCCTTCCATATCTGACCGGAGAGATGGATAAATGCCCGCGCAACTTTTTCTTTTATGTCAGCGATGATGGTGACCTGATAGCGATCCGCCTTGCTGATTGGAAGATTGTTTATAAAGAACAGCGCGCGAAAACGATGAAGCTGTGGGGGGAGCCCTTCGTGGAATTGCGTATGCCCAAGATTTTTAACTTACGCCGCGATCCCTTCGAGCGTGCCGATGAGAACTCAAATACCTATTATGACTGGATGGTAAAGCACATATACATGTTGTATCCTGCGGCAGCCTTGTTCCAACAGCAGATCCAGACATTTAAAGAGTTCCCACCCCGACAGAAACCTGGCGCATTCAATCTTGAGAGAATTCTAGAAAGGACACTGGATGCATTACACGGAGACCATCGCTAAGTAAATAAATCCATCATATGATCCTCGGTTATTTACGCTGATCATGATCAACAACCAACGCGAACATAAAGTGGAAAGGAGATAAGGATATGCCTAATGGAAAGCCAAACATTTTAATTATCTGGGGGGACGACATCGGCTGGTACAACCTCAGCCATAACAACTTTGGAGCAATGGGATATCGAACCCCAAATATCGATCGCCTCGCCCGTGAAGGGGTCTCATTCACCGATTATTATGGGCAGCAAAGCTGTACTGCCGGACGAGCGGCTTTCATCACCGGTCAGAACCCGGTCCGCACCGGGCTGACCAAGGTGGGGTGCCCGGCAGCTACCATCGGCCTGCTGCCTGAAGACCCGACCATTGCTGATCTGCTCAAGAACCAGGGCTATGTCACTGCCCAGTTCGGTAAGAATCACCTGGGTGACCGCAATATGTACCTGCCCACCGTCCATGGTTTCGATGAGTTCTATGGCAACCTGTATCACCTCAACGCAGAAGAAGAACCCGAGGTCATTGATTATCCAAAGAATCCCAAGTTCAAGCAGATGTTCGGCCCGCGTGGCGTGCTTGATTGTAAGGCAACCGATGTCGACGACCCAACGGTGGACCCACGCTTTGGCAAGGTTGGCAAGCAGACCATCGTGGACACCGGTCCACTGACCCGCAAACGCATGGAGACCATCGATGACGACATCGCCGAGCGCACTATCGAGTATATCCGGCGCGTGCATACGCAAGGCAAGCCTTTCTTTGTCTGGTGCAATTTCACCCACATGCACCTCTTCACCCACATCCCGAAATCAGCCGAGGGCTTGAGCGGCCAGGGATTTTACAACGATGCCATGGTGCTGCACGACCGGCACGTAGGGAAGGTCCTGGACGTGATCGATGAGCTGGGCATTGCCGATGATACCATCGTGCAGTACTCGACCGATAACGGCCCACACTATAATTCCTGGCCGGATGGAGCCATTACCCCCTGGCGGAGTGAAAAGAATACCAACTGGGAGGGGGCTTTCCGGGTGCCCTGTTTCGTACGCTGGCCGGGAAAAATTGAAGCGGGTAAAGTACTGAATGGCATTGTCTGCCACCAGGATTGGCTACCTACGCTGCTCGCCATTGCCGGAGATCCGGATATCGTCCAGAAGCTACTCAAAGGTTATGCAGTTGGTGATAAGACCTTCCGCGTCCATATCGATGGTTACAATATGGTGCCCTATCTGACGGGAGAGACAGACCAAAGCCCACGTCAATTCTTCTTCTATGTCGACGATGATGGGCAGTGTATGGGTTTCCGCTATGGTGATTGGAAAATCGTGTTGCTAGAACAGCGCGCAAAAACGATGCAAGTTTGGGCGGAACCTTTCGTGGAGCTGCGTGTACCCAAGATCTTCAACCTACGGCGTGATCCCTTTGAGCGGGCGGACGAGAATTCCAACGGTTATTGGAATTGGGTGCTTGAACACTTCTATATCATTCCTGCCGCTGCCATCTTTATCGGGCAGCAGCTAGTTACATATCAACAGTTTCCACCCCGCCAGGAAGCACTATCATTCAACTTGGAAAAGATCCTTGCCCAGCTGAACAAAGCTTCAGACGGCAGCTTGCATTAAATTGACAAGGTAGATGCACTGCTTGCTCCAGTGCATCTACCTATATGATCGATCTATATAAGATTATCAAGGAGCATAGCCAATAGACCCACAATCTACTGATTCGGCGGTCCAATCCTTCTATGACCGCCACCCATATCCACGCCCGCTTGATAATCTCGACGCGTACCGCCGTCTCTGGAGCGATCTGAACCGCCAGCGGGCCGATTACCACCTGTATTGGCCTCACAGACCTTTCAGGGATGATTTTTCCATATTGATTGCAGGCTGTGGAACTTCGCAAGCAGCCAAGTATGCCATGCGCTGGCCTCACGCTCACGTGGTAGGCATCGATTTCAGCCAGACCAGTGTGCAGCATACCCTGGTGCTCAAGGAAAAATATGCTTTAGCAAACCTGAGTGTCCACCAGCTTCCCATCCAGCGGGTTGAAGAGCTTAGTCTGACCTTCGATCAGATCGTATGCACCGGGGTCCTTCATCACCTGGCAGATCCCGCCTCAGGGTTAAATGCCCTGAGCAGAGTGCTTGCCCCGGATGGTGCGATGCAGCTGATGGTTTATGCACCTTATGGCAGGGCTGGGATTTACATGCTGCAGGAGTTTTGCCGGAAGCTCGGAATCCAGGTAACCGATGAAGGCATCCACCTGCTCAACCAGGTCCTTCGAGTACTGCCTCCAGGTCATCCGCTTGAACACTTGATCCAGCATGCCCCTGATATATTGAATGAGGTTGAGCTGGCTGATGCACTGCTTAACCCACGCGACCAGGCTTATTCCGTCTCACGCTTAGTTGATCTGCTCGGTGAAGCTGGCTTGAAATTTGGCCGTTGGGTAAGGCAGGCTGCTTACCTAGCGCAATGTGGTTTATTGGCGAGTACTCAGCTGGCCTCTCGGATAACCAACCTTCCTATGCTCGAGCAATATTCGGCGATGGAGCTGTTACGAGGCACCATGCTCCGTCATAGTGCGATCCTGTACCGGAAGGATGCCTCCAGCTCTGGCAGGATGATCAATTTTCGCGATCCAGGCTGGAAAAGCTATGTGCCTATTCGTATAGCCGATACTATCTGTGTTAATGAGCGCTTGCCTGAGGGAGCCGCGGCAGTGTTGATCAATCAGGTGCATAGCTATACGGACTTATATATGCCCATCGATGCTATTGAAAAGCATTGGTATGATGCCATCGATGGAAAACGCACTATTCGTGCGGTGATTGAGCATTCACGCGCTATCCAGCGAGAGACACCAAAATCCGACAAGGTACGCAGCTTCTTCGAACGTCTATGGTGGTATGACCAGGTGGTGTTTGATCTATCCAATACTTGAAGACTAGAAAGGGAGTACACAATGAATACGCAATTACCATCCTGGAATGACAGCGACACAAAACGATCGATACTCAGCTTCATCCAGGCTGTCACCGATCCTGGTAGTGCTAGCTTTGTGCCGCCGATAAAGCGTATCGCCACCTTTGATAACGACGGCACGCTCTGGCTTGAGAAGCCTTTATATATCCAATTGCAGTTTGGTTTACGTGCGATTTATAAGCTGGCAGCCGAAAAACCCGAGCTGCGTGAGCGCCAGCCATTTAAGGCTGTGTATGAGAAAGACATGGCCTGGTTAGGAAAGGTTGCCAGCGATTTTGCGAAGGGTGATATGCAGGGAGTAATGGCCCTCGGATCAGGTTACCTTGAGGCATTTGAAGGCATCTCCGTCGAAGAGTTTGAGCAAGCTGCCCTCGAGTTCTTGAACAATTCAGTGGATGCTCGATTTAACAAGCCATATAAGCTGTTGACCTATTTACCGATGGTCGAGCTGGTGCACACCTTACAAGAACACGACTTTCGGGTATTTATCACCACGGGTGGCGGGCGCGATTTTGTGCGGGCTGTCTGCGAAGAGATCTATAACATTCCCAGCTACATGACCATTGGCAGCAGCGTGGTTTTTAATTATAAGGAAGATACACAGGGAGTTGCCCAGGTACTGCGTACGAAAGAAACTGAGCTGCCCATCGACGATGGCCAGGGAAAGCCACCGCATATCCACCGTTCCATTGGACGGCGTCCGATCATGGCAGCCGGGAATTCCAACGGTGACATCCACATGCTGAAGTACGCCGCCGGTCATGCCGGTTGTTCACTCGGCCTGCTGGTGCATCACGATGACCC
>PQAL01000032.1 GCA_003105035.1 Anaerolineales bacterium
ATCCACTTATCAGAGACCCGGCAAGAGGTCGAGAACAGCCGAAAAGAATTTGGGATGCCAGTGATCCCCTATGTTAAAAAACAAGATGTGTTTGAAGCCAGGGTCCTGGCAGCCCACTGCGTGCATGTTGATGATGGAGAGGTGAAGACCCTTCAGCATCACCACATCGGAGTGGCTCATAATCCTTCATCCAATATGAAATTAGCATCCGGATTCGCACCAGTGAATAAAATGCTGGCTGCTGGGCTGCATGTTGGCATCGGAACGGATGGTGCTGCTTCTAACAACGACCTGGATATGTTCGAAGAGATCCGCCTGGCTGCTTTCCTTGCGAAAGGTATCAGCGGAGATCCGACCACCTTGCCGGCGCCGGTAGCATTAACCATGGGTACCCGCATGGGCGCCGACGCCCTGCAATTGGGTAAAATCACCGGTTCTTTGGAACCGGGTAAACGGGCTGATTTGATCCTGGTGGACATCTCGCGGGCTCACAATACCCCTCGCTTTAAAAGAGAACCAGAGGCTATCTACGCACAATTGGTATACGCTACCCATCCATCAGATGTGACGGACGTTATGGTGAATGGGAGATGGCTAATGCGGGATCAGCAATTACTGACCATTAACGAGCCTGAGCTGCTTGCTAAAGCTGAGATATATGCCCGAAAGATCGATGCATTCCTTCATGAACGTGAACACTCAGTATTGTCGAAACTGATCGCCATCGGTGGAGCATCTGAAGAGGAAAGTTACGAGGTGCAGGTAAAAGTTGCCCTTGAGGATCCTCAGATCGTTATCAATGCAGTGCATCAACCCGGCATTGAGGTTCTCCATCACCGCCACTACCATGAATACGATACGTATTTTTCTTTTTCAGATGCTTCTCAGGGTTACTTACGCTACCGTGAAGATGAAGCCATCGATGTCAATGACAAGATCAGCAGTATACGGTATCGCCTCACCTTGCTTGGCCCTACTCGAGAAGGAAACTTATCCAGTGACGCCTTATTATCTCGTAGCCGGTTTATTGCGCCTGCCAATCATAGCTTGCGTTTTTATCGCGAATATTTCAAGCCTGCTCACGAAACCGTGATCGAAAAACATCGCCTGAGATGGCGCATCCTCTATCATGGTCTGGAATTTTTTATAAACCTGGATCGAATGGACCAGCCTGCGTTGGGCCATTTCCTTGAAGTAAAAAGCCGGACCTGGAGCCGCAGAGACGCAGAGCATAAAGCCCAGGTATCCCGTGAATTAATCAAATCACTTGGAATGACCAACGAGCCTTCAGTTTCGCAGGATTATATAGAGCTCGTCAGCTCAAGCCCCACCGGATAATGGGAGAAATTACTTCATCTCCATTGACCCTTGATCATCCGCAAGTATCAAGGTTTCGGCTGGATCGCGTCTCGGTAATTGTCGGCGGTCATCTCGTCCAGGATACGTATTCGGCATTTCTGGCTCCCCTGCTTCCAAGCCTGATTGAAAAACTAGCTCTATCCTATACTCAGGCTGGTGTACTATCAGCGGTTACCCAATTGCCTTCCCTCCTAAATCCGTTGATCGGCTATTTGGATGATAAAGTAAACCTGCGCATCTTCATCATCCTCGCTCCGGCGATCACTGCCACGATGATGAGCTGTTTGGGTGTTGCTCCAACTTATCCCAGCTTGTTATTCCTGCTTCTGATTACCGGGGTAAGCATTGCTTCATTCCATGCGATTGCTCCCGCGATGGTCGCCCGTGAATCGGGTAGCCAGGTGGGTAAAGGGATGAGCCTTTTCATGGCAGCAGGTGAGATGGGCCGAACGATTGCCCCATTGGTTGCTGCCTGGGCACTACTCACCTTAACCCTGGAGCACATGTTCCCATTAGCTGTGTTTGGTTGGATTGCCTCGTTGATCATCTTTATCCGCATCAAGGGAATTCCCGTCCATATTGGAAATCGGGTTCAACTTAAAGCGGCTCTGCCGGTTGCACGGCGCTTATTTATTCCCCTGTTCGCATTTTTGTTTTTTCGTAGTTTCCTGATCACCGGAATGGGTGTTTATTTGCCCACCCTTCTGCAAGGTCAGGGTGCCAGCATATGGATGGCCGACATCTCTCTGACGATCTACCAGCTGGCAGGTGTATTTGGAGCCTTATTCGGAGGCACCATCAGCGATCGGTATGGACGAAAACCAGTACTTTTCATTGCTTCTCTCCTTGCCCCTTTAACAGTGATGTTCTTCCTCAGAACCAGTGGATGGCTGGCATTGCTCGTATTGATCTTTGCCGGTATTTTTAGCCTTTCGTCGCAGCCGATCATGCTTGCTATTGTCCAAGATCATCTTCCTGACCATCGCTCGGTAGGCAATGGTCTGTTCATGGCGATTAATTTCATCTGCTTATCTGTTGCCGCAGTTGGCATTGGCGTAATAGCAGACCGAATGACACTATTCCAGGCATTCCAGGTTACGGCGATATGTGGATTAATCGCCGTTCCGTTGATTTTTTGGTTGCCCACCCCGCCTGCTGCTCGAGTCAACCCGCAAACAGTAGAGGTCAAGGATTGAAATATCCATGAATCAATATCTATCTTTTGCAACCAGCCTCGCTATTGAAACTGGCGGATTATTATCAAGTTTCTTCAGTGAATGTGGCATCCAGGCTTCCCCGAAACCTGATCAGACGGTTGTTACAGAAGCAGACTTTGCTGCAGACAGGCTGATCACAGATAAGATTCATCAACACTTTCCCCAAGACGGCATCATCACTGAAGAATCCGCCCACCTCGTCAATGATATTCATGCACCGATCTGGGTGGTCGATCCTTTGGATGGGACGACGAATTTCAGCCTCGGACTACCCGTATGGGGAGTATCGATCGCTCGGCTTGTTCACGGAATCCCAAATCTAGGCGTGCTGTATTTTCCGCGGATTAATGAGCTGTATACTGCGGTGGCTGGGTCAGGAGCAGCACTAAACCACCAACCCATCGCCACAAAAGCACCTGATCCAAACCAGCCGATGTCTTTTTTTGCCTGTTGTTCGCGCACTTTTCGGACATTCGATGTATCCATACAATATAAACCGCGTATCTTCGGTTCTTGTGCCTATTCCTTCTGTATGGTTGCCCGTGGGTCGGCGTTATTGGCCTTGGAAGTAACCCCGAAGATATGGGATCTGGCTGCCGCCTGGCTGCTTGTTGAAGAAGCCGGTGGCATGATCAATGCCTTGGACAGTACACCGATTTTTCCGCCACAGTTAAATTTGGATTACGGTACAGCAAGCTGGACAGTGCTGGCAGCTGCCACACCGATGCTGATGGAAATGGGAAGAAGTAGGATTCACAGAAAAGCTTAAGTAACTTAGATCTTTCTCCAAGGGTTATACTTCTTGCGCAATCATAAAACTTAATAGTACGGTCAACATACAGCGGATTTCTTAAGATAAGAGCATCAGGAGGACATAATAAATATGGAATATCATCGTTTAGGTCAATCGGGTTTACAAATATCTGCATTATCATTCGGCGGATGGGTGACAATCGGGGGACAGATCGGTGAAGACCTCTCTCACGAATGCATGCAGGCTGCTTATGATGCTGGAGTCAATTTCTTCGATACTGCTGAATCCTACGCCCATGGGAACGCTGAGATTGTGATGGGCAATGTGATCAAAAAAGCGGGTTGGAAGCGTAGAGATTTGGTGATTTCGACTAAATTGTTTTGGGGAGGGCGGAAGCCAAACTACACGGGACTATCGCGCAAGCACATCATCGAAGGAGCCAGAGCCAGCCTTGCCAGGCTGCAAATGGATTATGTCGATCTCATTTTCTGCCACCGACCTGACATTTACACACCGATCGAAGAGACCGTGCGGGCCATGAATTTCCTGATCGATCAAGGGCTGGCTTTTTACTGGGGTACTAGCGAATGGAGTGCTGACGAGATCATGCAAGCGTATTCAATTGCCCGCCAGTACAACCTCATCCCACCTACCATGGAGCAACCTGAATACAACATGTTCAGGCGCGATAAGGTTGAGCGTGAATTTCTCCGTCTTTATCAAGAGATCGGCCTTGGAACAACCATCTGGAGCCCACTGGCCAGTGGGATGTTAACTGGAAAATATAGCCAGGGTGTTCCTCAGGGAACGCGCATTACCCTTGAGGGGTATGATTGGCTGAAGGAAGGCTTTGAAAATGAAGAAGGCAAACAACGAATTGAAAAGGTAAAGAAGCTTGCCCCGATTGCCGAAATTCTGGGAATATCATTAGCACAGATGGCTATTGCCTGGTGTCTGAAGAATCCAAATGTGAGCAGCGTGATCACGGGTGCATCAAAACCTGAGCAGGTCATAGAAAATATGAAAGCCTTGGATGTGACTGATAAAATGTCCCCGGAAGTATTTGAGCGGATTGAAGCTGTGCTGCAGAATAAACCCGAGCCCATATCGGATTATCGATAGATACTGACCACAGGAACCTGACCTGTTATGACTTATACAGGTCAGGTTTACTTGGAAATGAGTTTTTAAGGTTATCTTTTGCTAATCGGCTGGCGTAGGATCGTTCGCAGCTTTTCGGGGGGTGTCTTACGAGCATCGCTTAAATATATCTCATGGTGTTTCCCATCAGGTCGATACCCATTCCTTTCGATAAACGCATGCATATCGGCTATCGTTGCCGCTTCTTCTGCATATGGACCGATATATAAGATCTGAACGGCACTCCCTTCCGAATATCTCTCAAACCTGGTTTTATTCAGAATAGGATTGTCACTTTTGTCGTTCACCTTGAGCCTGATTTTTTCAAAATTTTCCTGAGTTACCCAATCGGGCTGCATGATCATCATCGTCCATTTCCATCGATATTTATTTGCGAGTGTGAATTCACGCATGTCATCCATCCACCACAATCCTTCCAGAGGTGGAACAACATGGTCAAATCCTTCAGTTTTCAAGGCAAACTTTATTCCATAGGAGATCGAATAAAGTGCTTCGATCGATTGCTGATATTCAACGGTTGTATTTGGATCACCAACTCCGTCAAGCATTAAGAAATTCATCGATGGCACTTCGACTATGTGAAAACCTTTG
This sequence comes from Anaerolineales bacterium, assembly GCA_003105035.1. NCBI lineage: Bacteria > Bacillati > Chloroflexota > Anaerolineae > Anaerolineales > Anaerolineales bacterium. The sequence goes on from PQAL01000032.1 coordinate 5,083, forward strand.
ATTTTCGGATCGTAAAGAGATTTTTTAGATTTCTTGAAATCGACTTTGATAGCCATTAATATTCTCCTATCAATCCGGCATGATAAATGTATCTGCGATGGATAATATAGTTAATTATATACTTGAACGTATAGGTAAATATCCTTCGGACGACTTGACGAGCCGATTAATTGTCATTTTGTTATAATGATGGCTATAATATCCCAATGCTAGTGCGACGGAGGCGCTAATCTGGAAAATCACCGTTCAACTCATCCCTTAGCCGATTCCTTGGTACCAAGAAAACAATCTGACCAGTTACAGCCAGGTTCCGTCCTGATTAATCGTTATGCCATCCAATATGTGGTTGGTGTGGGTGGGATGGGTGCGGTCTACTGCGCACGTGACCTACACTTCCCGAATGTTGTAAAGCGGGTAGCGGTGAAGGAAATGATCAACGTGGTCCGCGATCCAGCCATTCGAGAGACCATCGTCAAGAATTTCGAACGTGAAGCAAATATCCTCGCCACTTTAGATCACCCATCCATTCCTCGCATTTACGATTACTTCACAGCAGATGATCGCTCATATCTGATCATCGAGTTCATTGAAGGAAAAGATCTGGAAGCCATTGTCAGCGAATCGCAGGATTTTCTCCCAGAAGAGCAAGTAATGAATTGGGCTATTGAACTGTGTGATGTCATCAGTTACCTGCACAACTATAAGCCAGAACCGATCATTTTTCGTGATATCAAGCCATCCAATATCATGATTAACACTCATGATCATATCCAGCTGGTTGATTTCGGTATCGCCAAGACCTTTCAACCTGGGCAAAAAGGAACCATGATTGGCACAGAAGGATACTCACCTCCCGAGCAGTACAAAGGTGAAAGTACCCAGCGCGCCGATATTTATGCCCTAGGTGCAACCCTTCATCACGTATTAACCAGACGTGATCCACGTCTTGAGCCACCTTTCTCATTTGATCAGAGAAAAATCCGGGCGATAAACTCATCAATCTCCCCAGAGCTGGAAGCAGTGATCTATACAGCTCTTGCCTATGAGCCGGAGAAACGCTTCTCGAGTGTAGAGGTAATGAAAGAAGCTCTGCTTGCGTCTGCGAAGAAGACTGGATTGCTGCATAAGCTACCTGCTGCGATCAAGTCGGTTTCGCGGGAGAACGCAGAGATTTCCACGGCATGGAAATTTGAGTGCGAAGATGAGATTCGCGGCACACCTACATATGTCGCAGGGACGATTTATGTTGGTTCTTATGACAATAACCTTTACTCCTTGAACGCCGCAACCGGAGAATTCAACTGGAAGTTCGCAACGGAAGGTGGGATCGTCAGCCGCCCTGCTGCCCATGAAGGAAATATATATATAGGCTCTGAAGACCAGCGTTTATACTGTATCAATATGCGCTCAGGGCAGGAAATTTGGTCTTATTATTCCAATGGACCGATTCGCTCCTCCCCTTATATCGCTGAAGGGCATGTCTTCATCGGATCAGATGATGCATTTCTCCATGCTGTGAACGCCTTAAGTGGCCGGCGCGCCTGGAGAATTGACGCAGGTTCGCAGGTACGATCGACTCCGTTATTACTCGGCGAATTGATTTATTTCGGTACGGAAGCTGGTGACTTGTTCTGTGTCGACTTGCGAGGCAATGTAAAATGGCGTTTTAAAGCCAAGCGAGCATTAACCTCGTCACCTGTCCATGCCAATGGGATTATATATATCGGCTCAGTGGATACCCTGCTATACGCCCTGGACGCAAAATCAGGTTACATAATCTGGCGTTTCCGTATGGCAAAGGCTTCCATTTCAACGCCTTTTATCGCCGATAATTACATTTTTACCGGTTCGGTTGATTCCCACATCTATTGCGTTGATATCCATTCGGCCAAGGAAGTATGGACCTATGCAACCGAGAACCAGGTGACCAGCTCTCCCATATCGTATCAGGATTCTGTATATTGTGGTTCTGTCGATGGGTCAATGTATTGCCTGGAATTTCGTTCAGGCCGCCTGCGATGGAAGTACCAGACCAAGGGCCCGGTCACCGGCAATGCGGTTATCGCCAATGACGTGCTTTATTTCGGTTCCAACGACCACAAGATTTATGCAATCGCCTTATAAGTGAAAAGGTATTGGAGGCTTCTGCGTGCCGTCATTCTTCCGAAAAATCGTCAATAAAAATAAAACTGAAGGTGATTCGAGATCACCATCCAGCGCTAGAGATGAAGTGAGGCTACCGGGCGATCCCGAAGCGCCAGCCAGTGCGAAAATAGAATCTGGCGGTCAAAATTTAGCAGAATTTCTTGGATTGGAAGTCCCTCAGATCGTGGTTGGTGTCGCTCAATCGAAAGGTATTCAACGCACAAATAATGAAGATGCCCTATATACGCTTGCTGGGAATGTGTTATCCGATGGACGGGCGATAAAATTTGGTCTCTTCATAATCGCTGACGGAATGGGTGGGCATGAGAATGGCGAGTTGGCCAGCAGCCTCGCAATCGAGATATTTTCTGAACATATCGTCAAGGCGATTTACGTCCCTTTGCTTGCCCAGACTGGCAACCAAATCGATCGTTCTATCCAGGAGATAATGGGCGAGGGGGTGATCATGTCTCACCAGGCAATAAAACGAGCAGCGTTAGGTGGAGGGACCACCCTGACAGCATTGCTCGTCATAGGTGACCAGGCTACTCTTGCCCACGTAGGTGATAGCCGGGCATACTCCTTATCTGTTGATGGGAAGCTGGATTTGCTGACACATGACCATTCTTTAGTAAAACGCATGGAAGAAATTGGTCAGCTCTCACCGGACGAAGCTTCCGTCCATCCAAAACGGAATCTCCTTTATCGGGCTGTTGGTCAGGGAGACAACCTTGAAGCGGATATTACCAGTTTCTCTCTCGTAGAAGGTTCTACACTGATGCTGTGTAGCGATGGTCTTTGGGGGGTAGTTGACGAAAATGTCCTCGCAGATGCGCTCCGGAAATCAGCTGAGCCGCGCATCTTGTGCCAGTCATTGGTTGATGCTGCCAATACAGCTGGTGGACCAGATAACATCTCGGTGATCATGATTCGATTATAAGGTTGATCCCTATGGAAGACCTGACACTCTATGACTACTTGTGTATCCCCAGAGATGCCTCCCAGGAGGAAATTCGGCGTGCATACCGCCAGCTCGTCTTGCACCTGCATCCCGATACCAATGTCAATAAGGGTGATACCCAGCTTTTTCTGGATATTCAACAAGCCTATGAAAGTTTGTCAGATCCGATCAAGAAAGATGATTACGATAGGCACCTGCCGGCTGAGTCTCCACTTGATTATCCCATTGCGATAAAAACAAGCTATAGCCAGCCAGTCGTGGCTCGTTTACCAGAACCGCAGCTGGTTTATGCACTACTCGATTTGACCTTGATCGCAGACACGAAGGAATGGGTTTCTTCAACTCCCTTGAATATTTCAATGGTTGTTGATTGTTCCACATCAATGCAGGGTATCAGGTTGGATGCGGTAAAAATGACAGTCATTGACTGCCTGCGCAAGCTTCAGCCAAGTGATATTTTCTCCCTGGTTAAATTTAACGATTTTGCTGAGCTGCTCCTTCCACCGGTAAATCAGGCAGACATAAAGTCTGCGGAGATGAAAGTGCAGCTGCTCCGAGCAGAAGGTGGCACGGAGATTTATAAAGGGTTGGAAATGGGTTTTACCCAGGTCAATAAAAATTTTTCTACCCAGAGAATTAATCACATCATCCTGGTAACGGATGGTCGTACGTACGGGGATGAAGCCCAATGCCAGCAGCTTGCTGAACAATGTGCAGCTTCACAGATTGGTATCAGCGCACTCGGCATCGGAAATGAGTGGAATGATCGTTTCCTCGACCAAATCACCGCGAATACAGGTGGAATTTGTAAATACATTCCTGATAGTGGTGATATCCGCAACACAATCCTTGATGAAATTTCTCGCCTCGGCTCATGCTTAACCGAACAAATTAACTATAATATTCACATACCTGAACATATCGAGATATCCTCCATCTACCGCCTCCAACCAGATGCATCTCCACTTGAGCCACGTTCACCAATAAATCTGGGGAATCTGCCACACTTTGGCAATATGAATGTCTTGTTTGAGTTTACAGTCAAGGATATTCCGTCCGGTACAGCTGACCTTACACTTTCTAAAGGTTTTATCTACTACGAGATTCCTCGCCACACCCGCAAAACCAGGTATGTCAATCGCTTGGCTTTCTCCCTGCCGGTAAGTTCCGAGCCTGTAAAATCACTCCCACCCACATCGATCTTGAATGCGATAACATTCCTATCGCTTTACCACATGCAGGAGCGCGCAAGCGTCGAGATGAACAAGGGCAATCACACCTCAGCAGCCAGGTACATGGAGAATATGGCTACTCAGCTTTTACAGAAGGGTGAACGCAATCTGGCACAATCAGTGCTGACTGAAGTGACGAACCTCCGCAATAATCAATCCTTCAGTGAAGATGGAGAAAAAAGGATAAAATATGGTACTCGGGCTTTGCTTCTCCCGCCAGGGGGCAAGCCGAATAAACTATGATCAGCTGTCCAAACTGTGGGAATAAAGAACTACCCGGCGCACTTTTTTGTAAAGAGTGCGGCACTCAATTTACTTCTTTCCGTGAGCCAACCCTGGTGATACCTACCAGCCTCGGAGATCAGCTTCGCAAAAACGCTGATCATGATCCTGACCACGCATTGCCAATGAACCCTGAAAATCCTCGCTTGTCTTTGTTTCTGGTGGAATCAGGTGAAGTAATTACTCTCGAGGGGCTCACTGAGTTCACTATCGGCAGGTCATCGGAAGATCAACCCATCCTGCCCGATGTTGACCTGGCACCTTATCACGCATATGAGTATGGAGTATCCCGTTTGCATGCTTCCATTGAAATCAACCAGTCATCAATAATCCTGATCGATTTCGGTGCAGCCAATGGGTCGTCACTAAATGGCCAAAAAATGACTCCGAATAAACCATATCCGATCACACACGGCGATATATTTTCCTTGGGAAAAATGAAGATTCAGCTTCTCGTGAATCGCTAAGAAATGTGAGGTAGCTATGCCCTACACAATCATCCTACACCCTGCCGGTGAAGAGCCAATTATAGGCGAAGTGGAAGAGTTACCACTGCCAACCGACATCACCATTACCGTTAATTCCCCAAGACGGATTGATGGGAAAGAGCTGCATTACCTATCTGAAAGTGTTCTGACTGTGATTTGGCCGATTGCCAGGTTGAATTTTATTGAAATATTACCGACTAAAGCAGAAGAAGAGATCATTGGCTTTGTTCGAGAATGAACGAAATGATGCCAGATACTCATTTTAAAAACTATCGCATCCTGGTTGTCGACGACGAACAAAGGATGGCAAAATTCATCCGTTTGAACCTGGAACACGATGGATTCCGTGTCGCGGAAGCATTCACCGGCACTCAGGCAATGGACCGGCTACGTACCTCCATGCCTGACCTGGTCCTGCTCGATGTGATGCTGCCTGATCTGGATGGCTTTGAGGTGCTAAAAATGATCCGCGCCATAAGCACCGTGCCAGTGATCATGGTGACAGCTAAAGGGGAGGAAGAAGAACGCATCCATGGGTTAGAGCTGGGTGCCGATGACTACGTCACCAAACCATTCAGTCCACGCGAATTGGTAAGCCGGGTCAGGGCTGTTTTGCGACGTACCGAGCTGACAACAGATAGCACGCATGGGTTGATTGAAGTCGATGACCGGTTGAAGATCGATTTCGACCGGCATGAAGTATGGTTAGAAGGAAAGCTGGTTAATTTACGCCCGACCGAATACCGTTTGCTATATTATCTCGTGCAGAATGCTGGCTGGGTGGTATCCCATGATCAAATACTTACCAATGTCTGGGGCTATGAGTACCGCGATCAACCGCATTATGTTCGCCTTTATATAAATTATTTACGTCAAAAAATCGAGAAAGATCCAGCTCTACCGGTGTATATCCAAACTGAACGGGGTTTAGGTTATCGTTTTGTTGACTTCCGGCGCGAGCATCCTCAGGAACCACCGGATAAATACCCTGCTCAAGCCGATGGAAATCCTTCCTGATATTTGTAGTTAAAGGTGGAAAATATGACCAATAAACAAAGGATATTGCTGGTAGATGATCACGAGGTTGTACGTTTGGGTTTGAAATCCTTACTTGAGCGCCATCCAAGTTTTGAGGTCGTTGCTGAAGCGAGCACAGCCCGAGAAGCAGTGGAACGCGTTGCTGCCTTTACCCCGGATGTGGTGGTCATGGATATCCGCTTGCCGGGTGGCTCAGGAATCGAGGCTTGCCAGGAGATCGTAGACAAGTACCCCGATACGAAAGTCATCATGCTTACCTCCTATGCCGAAGATGAAATGCTCTTCTCAGCGATCCGCGCTGGAGCTGCAGGTTATGTGCTAAAGCAGATCGGGGGGGAAGATCTGATCAAAGCCATCGAGGCGGTTGGCCGAGGGGAAGCTTTGCTTGATCCTGCAGTAACCCAACGAATCTTCCAGGAAGTCCGCAAAGCTGCCAGGGAAGAAGAAGCCTCTGCCTTTTCTGCACTCACTCAGCAGGAACGGCATGTCTTGATGCTTGTGTCGGAGGGCAAAACGAATCGTGAAATCGCCAAGGCACTCTTCCTGGGAGAAGGGACAGTGCGAAATTACGTCAGCAGTATTCTTTCCAAGCTTGGCGTCAGTAACCGTGCTGAAGCAGCTGCATATGCGGTTGAGCATAATTTAAAGGATTATCTATAGCAATCTTTATGAATATTTTTGTTTCACACTGCCAGTTTCGAATGCTCTGAAATCCTCCAAAATAGTATAGTTCCAGCAGGTTTTACGTAACCAAATCCAATTATTTCCGTATACAGAACTAAATCGTTACTAAAGGAGATATGCAATGAACGAAATACAACCTTCAGAAAATATGCCTCCTGTTCCGCAGGAAGAAGTACTCCCTCCCCAGGCACCCCCTCCTCAAGCATCTCCTCAAGGATTGAGCACTTCGGAGGAACATACCTGGGCTATGCTTGCCCATCTAAGTATCTTGCTCAATCTAATCACTGGCTTCCTGGGTGTGATTACTGCCCTGGTGATTCACTTGGTCTATAAAGAACGCTCAAACTACGTTGCCTACCAGTCGATGCAAGCCTTCTTATTCCAATTAATTTGGTGGGTCGGCGGAGGCTTGTTAGTGGGACTTACTTGGGTTATAGCTGGCACTCTTACCGCAGTTATTGTAGGGATTTGTTTGTGGCCGGTTGCTTGCCTGATTACTTTCATACCTGTTGCCGCTTTGGTTTACGGGATCATTGGTGCCGTTAAAGCCAATTCTGGTGAAGATTTCAAGTATTGGCTGATTGGTGATTGGGTGCGTGGCGAACTGACCCGCTCTTGACTTTTGCCTGATAAAACCTTAGAATTAGCCGGCTGCAGTCAAGGAAACAAAGAAGAGACCTGGTGATCACCAGGCACCGAAGGGGCAAGCCTCATTTTGATGATCGAGGTGAAACTCTCAGGTAGAAGGACTTTGTTTCTAGAAAGCTCTGAAGAGCCAGTTTTATTCGATCGCTGGCACCGTTGGGGCAAACGCTCTCGCAAGTCTACAACTTCGAAGCGCTAATCTCTCAGGTAGAATACAGAGACGCACATGTACGAGTGCGTCTCTGTTTATTTACATTTTATGCCTTGTGTATATGCTAGTTCGTATTAAAATCTACCTACAACCTTTCATTGGAGGCATCTCATGAACATTCCCAGTAACTTGAAATATTCCGAAAGCAACGAATGGATCAATTTTGAAGGAAAGACCGGCACAGTTGGCATATCTGATTATGCTCAAAATCAGCTATCAGATATCGTCTTTGCTGAAGTCATCGTTAGTGAAGGGGATCAGATAAAAAAAGGTGACACGATTGCTACAGTTGAATCAGTCAAAGCTGCCGCGGATGTGTATTCTCCGGTATCCGGTACAGTCACGAGCGTCAATGAAGATTTGGGCGGTGCACCCGAGGTGATCAATACCGATCCGTATGGTGCTGCCTGGATCATTAAAATCGAGCTGGCAGATCCTGGTGAACTGAATGCCTTGTTGGATGCTACTGCCTACGAAAAATCGATCCAGGAAGGATAATAGGAGCAATTATGTTTATTCCTCATACAGATGCCGATCGGCAGGCAATGCTGCAAACGATCGGCATTGACAGGCTGGAAGACCTGTTCAGGGATATTCCAGCCAAGCACCGGTTCCCAAGTTTAGACCTACCGCCTGCCCTAACTGAGATGGAAGCTTCAGCCTCGTTACAGGATATCGCCCAGGCGAATGAAAGTGTGCGAGAATTATCCTGTTTTCTGGGCGCAGGTGCATATAACCACTATGTTCCGGCTGCTGTTGATGCGATCATTAGACGGGGAGAATTCTTGACGGCTTATACACCCTACCAACCCGAATTGTCTCAGGGCACCTTACAAGCAATTTTCGAATACCAAAGTAATGTCGCGGCTCTGACGGGTATGGAGGTCTGTAATGCCTCCCATTATGATGGTGCGACTGCAGTGGCTGAGGCTGTCAACATGGCTTACGCAAATTTCCGGGGGAAACGCAACAAGGTCATCCTTTCTCCGGCACTCCACCCGCAGTACCGCCAGACTGTCCGGACTTATGCTGAAGGAACACCACTCCAAATCGTCGGTGATGAGCCTGGTGCAGATTTGCTGGCTGATCCCACCTACCTGATACCCCAGGTCGATGTGAATACTGCCCTGGTGGTGGTCCAATATCCCGACTTCTTTGGGCGAATTTATGACTATACGAACCTGGCAGAAGCGGTGCATTCCATGGGCGCCTTGCTGGCCGTTTCCGTCAACCCAATCGCTTTGGGATTGCTCAAAGCCCCAGGATTTATGAATGCTGATATTGTCACAGGTGAAGGCCAACCTTTGGGAATACCCCTATCTTTCGGTGGGCCATATCTGGGTTTATTTGCTACCCGCAAAGAATATGTGCGAAAAATGGCTGGACGCCTGGCAGGTGAAACGGTTGATAACCGCGGCCAGCGAGCTTATGTTTTAACCTTAACTGCGCGTGAGCAGCATATCCGTCGCGAAAAAGCAACCTCGAATATCTGCACCAACCAGGGATTAATGGCCCTGGCCTCCACAGTATATATGAGCCTGTTGGGCAAAAACGGTCTGCGCCAGGTCGCCGAGCTCTGCTACCACAAGGCGCACTATGCTGCGGAAGTCATCTCCCGGCTGCCTGGATATTCCCTGTGGTCTAGCACGCAGTTCTTTAACGAATTCGTAATTAAGACCCCTGCACCAGTTTCAGAAGTAAATGATCTACTGCTTGACCATGATATCCTGGGAGGATACGACCTGAGCCAGGATTATCCTACCCTTCCCAACCATCTGCTTGTGGCAGTGACAGAAATGAATTCCCGCGAGGATATTGACCAGTTCGCGGAAGTGCTGTCGGAGGTGTCAAATGGGTGAGCCTCAATTATGTGAGATCTCCGTGACTGGTCGCCAGGGGGTCAGCTACCCTGCTCCTGACGTGCCACTCAGCCCCCTACCGGACGGTTTGCTTCGTGACGATCTGCCCATGCCTGAGTTGTCCGAGCTGGATGTGATCCGCCACTACACGCGCCTCTCTCAGCTGAACTACAGTATCGATACAGGATATTATCCATTGGGTTCCTGCACGATGAAATATAACCCGAAGATCAACGAAGAAACGGCTCGCTATTCTGGTTTTGCTCTCACCCATCCGCTCCAACCTATCGAAACCGTCCAGGGCAACCTTGCACTGATGTACACCTTGCAGGAGTGGCTAAAAGAGATCGCCGGATTTGCCGGGGTAACTTTACAACCAGCTGCTGGTGCACACGGTGAGCTGACCGGTGTGCTGATGATTCGAGCCTACCACCGCTCTCGCAACGATAACAAGCGGGATAAGATCCTCATTCCCGATTCAGCTCATGGCACTAACCCGGCTACATCGGCGATGAGTGGGATGCGGGTTGTTGAGATCAAGTCGGATGCCCGCGGCAATGTGGATCTGGAGGCACTCCGCCTTGAATGTGACGACACCCTGGCGGGCTTGATGTTGACCAATCCCAACACCCTGGGTCTCTTTGATGAGCACGTGGAGGAAGTCATCCGCCTGGTCCACGCTGCTGGTGGATTGGTGTATGGAGACGGAGCGAACCTGAATGCGTTACTTAGCATTATTCGGCCAGGAGATGTGGGTTTCGATGTGATGCACTTCAATTTACATAAGACCTTCTCCACGCCTCATGGCGGTGGTGGACCAGGGTCAGGCCCTGTAGGTGTTGCCGCTCACCTGGTCGATTTTCTCCCATCACCGTTAGTAGCCATCCTTGAAAAAGGGGACGATGAGCTGCCACCCTTATACGGTTTTGTCACTCCCTCGAAAACCATTGGCAGAATGAAGTCATTTCACGGCCACTTCGGCATGCTCGTCCGTGCATTTACCTACATCAGCATGTTTGGCAGTGCTGGCTTGCGTCAAATTGCCGAGCATGCAGTACTGAACGCCAACTACCTGCTGGCCTTAATCAAAGATACCTACCACCTCCCATATGACAGGCTGTGCATGCATGAATTCGTTGTTGAAGGTCAGTGGCCCGATGCCCCAGATATCCATGCCCTGGATATATCCAAACGTCTGATGGACTATAAGTTCCATCCACCCACCAACTATTTCCCATTGATTGTTCATGAGGCGTTGATGATCGAACCCACGGAATCTGAAAGTAAGGAAACCCTGGATGCATTTGCAGACACGTTGAAGAAAATCGCCGAAGAAGCCCATAAAGAACCAACACTGCTTAAGGAAGCCCCGCATATCACCCCAGTGGGCCGGCTTGACGAAGTGAAAGCTGCCAAAGAATTAGTGTTATGTTGTGGAGTGGGTTCCCTGGAATAGCAAACCATCGAAAAAGCCTGGTTTTTAGAAACCAGGCTTTTTTCTTGCAACCCAAAGCATGGCCAAAGGATGAATGGTATCCGCTATTGTCACCTTACAGATTCCTAATTAAGCTAAGCTGGAGTTAATGTTACAATTGCCATTCGATTCCCTTACCGGTGATGATTTATGGATAAAATAAATCCCGTAGAATTCGAATTCATCACACCCCGCCCAACCGTTGAGATTCATTTGCCTGATGGACGGGTTATATGTGGTCAGCGCGGGGCAGCGGTTGGGAAATTTCTCTCAATTCTGGAGTCTTCCTCTTCAGCTCCCATCGTTGGCGCAATTGTGAATGGTGAGTTACGTGAGCTGACATTCCCGGTTCGCATCGAAGCCAAGGTAACGCCTATTTCGATGGAAGATCCTGATGGGATGTTGATTTATCGGCGATCGCTCACATTTTTGCTGGAAGCAGCTTTTGAAGAAAAATATCCAGATGCTACCCTGACCATTGATCATTCTGTTTCCTCAGGTGGGTATTACTGCGAAGTCAGCGACCACGCTCCGTTGACCGATATAGAGCTTAATTCTCTGGCTGATCATATGCGGTCTATTGTTGAGGAAGACCTGCCTTTTACCAAGCGTGAAGTGCCTTTAGTTGAAGCCATTGCTTATTTTGAAGCCAAGGGTTTTGAAGACAAGGTCCGCCTGCTAGCCCACCGCCAAAAAGACTATTTAACCCTATACCGCCTCGGTGACCATCAGGACTACCACCATGGTTATATGGTCCCTTCAACGGGTTATTTGAAGTGGTTCAACTTGATTCCCACCAATGGCGGCTTCACCATTAATTTCCCCCGCCGGAAGCTCCCCACTCACCTACAACCCATGCCAAGCTACCCCAAATTGCTGGCAACTTTCCGCCGTTACGGGCAGTGGCTGGATAGGTTGGGTATTGCCAGCGTGGGTACGCTGAATGATGCCATACTGGCGGGCCGTATCCATGAGATCATCCTCGTTTCCGAAGCCTTGCACGAGGAACACGTGGCTGACATCGCCGAGCAGATCACTGCACGGGTTAACCTCTCCGATCCTACGAGAGCGGTCCGAATTATCCTGATCGCCGGACCTTCATCAAGTGGTAAAACCACCCTTTCCAAGCGCCTCACCATCCAGTTATTATCCCAGGGGCTATCACCCTATCCCCTTGAAATGGATAATTATTTTATCAATCGGGATTTAACTCCAAAGGACGAAGAAGGAAATCCTGATTTTGAATCACTGGGAGCGGTGGATACACACCGGCTTGCCCAGGATATGCGTCACCTGGTCGCGGGTGAATCCGTCCGTATGCCACACTACAACTTTAAAACCGGCCAATCGGAACCGGGTGACCTGATACAGCTTCAACCTGGGCAGCTGGTTATCTTGGAAGGTATCCATGGATTAAATCCTGAGCTTTTACCGGATTTTCCCATCGAACAGACCTTTCGCATCTATGCTTCTGCCCTTACCCAACTTAATCTCGACCGTCATAACCGCATCTCCACCACCGATACGCGCCTGGTCAGGCGTATCGTCAGGGATGCTCGCGAGCGTGGATATACTGCCCGCGATACCATCCAACGCTGGGAATCGGTCCAACAAGGGGAGAAAACCTTTATCTTTCCCTACCAAGAAAATGCTGACATCATGTTCAATTCTGCCTTGGCCTATGAGTTATCTGCACTAAAACCATATGCTGAACCCTTGCTCCGCCAGGTTCCCTTCGGGACCCGTGAGTACATCGAAGCGAAACGCATGCTGGCTCTATTGGAGTGGTTTCGACCGATCTCATCCGAGTTAATCCCCGACAATTCCATCCTGCGCGAATTCATTGGAGGTTCGATCCTGAAAGAATTCAAGCTTTGGAACGCGGCCGGGTAATATACTTTTTGGGACATCATCGAAATGGATATATCAGATAAATTCATGCGCACCATACGGGTGCGCAATGAACAGCAATTGGGTACACTCGGCCGACTTTTAGTTTCCGTAGCTGAGGCTGGCGGAGATGTCGGTGAAGTTCGCCTGATCCAGGAAACTTCCCGATATACGCTCAGAGATATCTCGATCTATACCCAAGACGAAGCCCACATGGAACGAGTGTTGCAGGCCATGCAAGCCAATCCCGGCACACGCATCCTTGCCATTCGTGATGAAGTACTCGAGCTGCATCAGAAAGGGAAAATCGCCATTCGCAGCCGGATTGCTGTGGATAGTCTTTTTACCTTACGCCGGGTCTATACCCCGGGTGTGGCTGAAGTCTGTTTGAGAATCGCCAACGACCCATCCCTCGCCCGCCAGTACACCGCCATCAGCCACCTGGTAGCCATTGTAACGGATGGCACCGCCATTCTCGGCCTTGGGGATATTGGCCCCGTCGCCGGGATGCCCGTGATGGAAGGCAAAGCCATGCTGATGGAGACCCTCGTCGGGCTTTCTGGTGTGCCGATCCTGTTAAATACCAAAGATCCTGATCAGATTATTCAAACGGTGGAAAATATCGCTCCCACGTTTTCAGCCATTCAGCTCGAGGATATCTCAGCTCCACGCTGCTTCGAAATTGAAGAGGAACTGCAGGCGAGCCTGGACATTCCTGTGATGCATGATGACCAGCATGGGACCGCCGTAGTGAAGACCGCTGCGCTAACCAACGCCTGCCGGATCACCGGTCTCCCGCTCGATAAAGTGGTGATCGGCCAGATCGGGCTGGGTGCTGCAGGGAATGCAATTGGCCGCATGTTGATGAAGCTGACCGGTAACCCAGTTCTGGGGGCAGATTTATCCGAGGCTGCACTAAACTTTTTTCAACAGTCGGGGGGTAAGCGCTCCAACCTCAAGGAAATCATGCAGGAATGTGATGTGGTGGTAGCAACCACCGGGGCTGCAGGCTTGATCAAACCGGAGATGGTACGCAAGGGTCAGATTATCCTTGCGCTCTCGAATCCCAACCCTGAGATCGATCCGGACCTGGCGATCAATTCTGGCGCAGCCTTCGCAGCGGATGGAAAATCAGTCAACAATGTATTGGGTTTTCCAGGTATCCTGCGCGGTGCGGTGGATGCTTATGCCAAACGCATCAGTGATGAAATGTACCTGGCTGCAGCGAATGCGATCGCTGACCAGACCTTACCCGATGAGCTGGTGCCTAACCCTCTGGATAAAAAAGTGCATCGTGCGGTTGCACGCGCGGTCGCACAAAAAGCGATTCAACAAGGCTTGGCTCGTGCCGAATTTATTCCCTATGCGGAGGAATAACTAACCCAAAGAAGTAAAGAATCAAAAATTTCAGGCACGCAACGAAGAAGGAGAATGGTTGGATGACAAGTAAACATCGTTTTCTCATCGCAGCAATAGTTATGGCAGTGGTCATCCTGATTGGTGGTTTATTTCTCGATCAAAATCGACGCACATCAGCGTCTGAGTTGCCAACGACCGATATATCTTTGGGGGTAACCAAATCGGATCAGCTCGTTATCCGATTTTACTATGACAGTCAGGATCAATTGAATGCAGTTGCTGGATTATTGGACACCTGGGAAGTGCATCCATTACCTCGTATAGGCTCGAACGCAGGTTATGCAATTGCAGCAGTCTATCCGTCACAAATGGATTGGCTCGAATCACTTGGATATCGGGTCGAGGTGGACCAAGAATATACAGCTCTTCTCCAATCATCCCTGGCCCCATTAGATCCCCGCTATTATTATTTTGATAACTATGTTACGAATGGTAACGACCTATACATGGTGGATTTCATGCGGGGGATAAGCGATACCTATTCGAGTATTGCAGAACTGATTGACATCGGAAATGCCTGGCAGGCAGCGCAAGGTGGACATATCCGCGATATGTGGGTGATGCGGATAACGAGCGAAAATCCCAACTTCGGCCCTATCGAGGATAAACCAGCTTTTTTCTTATTTGCCAATGTGCATGCCCGCGAAGTCACAACCCCTGAAATGGCGATTCGCTATATAAAATACCTTACATCTGGATATCTTAGCCAGGGCGGATATGAGATCGATCCTGATGTAACCTGGCTGGTAAACCACCACGCAGTATACATCTTAGTTTCGCAAAATCCCGACGGACATGCGATAAATGAAGCAAATTGGTCGCTCTATAGGCGAAAAAATATGGATACTGCTGGCTGCACTTACGATCCAAATAATTGGGGTGTTGATTTGAATCGGAATAGCAGTTTTAAGTGGGGATGTTGTGGTGGTTCGAGTGGGAGTCCATGTGCTGAGACATATAGGGGTCCAACAAGAAACTCAGAACCGGAAACCCAGGCTTTTCAAACCTTTTTTGCCTCAATATTCCCCGATCAAAATGGTAATAATGGTGATGATCAGATCCCCGGCGCAGCACCGAATAATGCAACAGGCATTTTTCTCTCCCTGCATTCTTATGGAGACGAAGTATTATGGCCATGGGGTTTTGATGATAGCTTGAACCCACCCAACGGCGCACAATTAACTACAATTGGCAGGAAGTTGGCTTATTTAACCTCCTACTATCCCCTTCATAATCTATATACCGTTGATGGTGATAACGCTGATTGGGTTTATGGGAAGTTTGGTGTACCGGCTTTCACTTATGAAATAGGAGCGGATTCTGGTACATGTGGAAATTTCTTCCCATCATATACATGCCAGGATGGAGAAGGAGTACCTAGAAATTTTTGGGCTGAAAACCGTCCTTCTTTCATCTACCTACACAAGATTGCACGCACACCTTATCTGACTGCGTATGGTCCTGATTCGAACTCACTTTCAGTTACCCCAGCTTCAGTCATCGCTGGTGACCCGGTCGAGCTAACAGCTTATATTCGGGATTACCGATATGCTGGCGATCCGGCAGCGAATATTGGTGGAGCTGAATTTTTTATTGATACGGAAGGTACTGACGGAGCTGGCATAGCATTGTCTCCCAGTGATGGCAGCTGGGGTGGTTCTTTTGAAACTGTTGAATCTATTGTCGATACCACAGACCTATCTGTTGGCCAGCATTACATTCTTGTCCACGGTAGAAATGTAAACGGTGATTGGGGTCCATTTACCGCAATTTTCTTGACCATTGCTAGAGAAGATGCACCGACTGCTGACTTTACCAGTAATAGTCCAGTTGTGTTGGGAGAAGAAATGCTGTTCACTAACACCACCACTGGCACTGAACCCATCACTTACGAGTGGGATTTCGGTGATGGAGTGACAACTACGGAGGTTAGCCCTGTTCACTTGTATTTGGGTGATGGTGATTTCATCGTTACTTTAGTTGCCACAAATACCTATGGCACAGATGAAATAAGTATACTAGTTTCGGTCTTCCCACCTGCTCCAATAGCTGATTTCACTAGCAATAGCCCGGTTGAGTTTGGTGAGCAAGTTGTCTTTACCAACACAACCACAGGCACTGGACCCATCACTTACGAGTGGGACTTCGGCGATGGAATAGGAACGTCTACTGAAACCAATCCAACCTATTTATATACCGCACCAGGAATTTTCACCGTAACCCTGGTCGCCACGAACCCTGGCGGATCTGACCTGGTCACACAGTTAGTTATTGTTAATAAGCTCAAGATATTCATTCCCATATCATCGAAATAGGTTCACAGGGTGAGGTAAATTTCGAGTACAATTTGCACCACCCAATCGATATAATTTTTCGGAGGTTCACATGACCAAAGCAGCTTTACGCGAACAACGCCGCGCCGAACGCATCGCCCGCAGGAACCGGCAGCGTGCCATCCTCGCCGCAATTATCATCCTGGCTGTTGCTGTCGTTGCTTTCCTGGTGATCAGGGATTACGTCAATAAATCAAATGCCGCAGCAACCCCAACCCCAGCAAGCGCATCCAGTGGCTCATATCCCATCGGTACTTTGGATTCCACACCACCCGCACCATCCGCGAATGCAGTGACCACCACCTCCGGTCTCGTTTATGAAGACCTGCAAGTGGGCGATGGCGCTGCCGCTAAAGCCGGCGATACTGTTTCAGTTAATTACACCGGCTGGTTGGAAGATGGCACTAAGTTCGATTCATCCCTTGACCGTGGTCAAACCTTTGACTTTCCGCTTGGCTCAGGTCAGGTAATCCCCGGCTGGGATGAAGGTGTCCAGGGCATGCAAGTGAACGGTACCCGTCTACTGGTCATACCTCCGACATTAGGATATGGATCGCAAGCCAACGGACCCATCCCAGCAAATTCCACCCTGATCTTTGAAGTCCAGCTGGTGGGCATCCAGTAAATAAAACCGGGCGTTCAAAAAACACGCCCGGTTTTCATATTAATTTACCATACGCTATTTATTAGCGATGATGGTCTCTTTCAGAACATTAGCTAAACGTTCAACGCCTGTCTGGATCTGATCAGGGTTGGAATACGAGAAATTCAACCGCATCGTGTTTTCTCCACCACCCAGGGCGTAAAATGAGGTCCCTGGAACGAAGGCAACATTGCGTTTTACTGCCACCTTGAAGATTTCTGTCGTGTCCAAGCCTTTGGGCAGCATCCCCCACAGGAACAAGCCTCCCTTCGGTTTGGTCCACGTTACTCCAGGGGGAAATAATTCTTCCATTGCATCCAGCATTATGTTTCGCCGTTCACCGTAGATACGCCTGATCAACCAGATGTGCCTGTCAAGGAAACCACCGCGTGCCACTTCATACGCCACAATTTGGTTGAAAGTAGCGGTATGCAAATCGGCTCCTTGCTTCGCCTGAACCAGCTTGCGGATTACCTGCGTCGGAGCAATCACCCAGGCAAGGCGTAAGCCAGGCGCCAGTGTTTTCGAAAATGTGCTTAGGTAGATCACATTACCGGCATATTCGTTTGTGCCATTCTTTCGAAACTCATTATCCAGGTATACGATAGAAGGTAAATTTTCACCCTCATAACGCAACTGTCCATATGGATCATCTTCGATGATCGGGACGCCATAACGGTCAGCGATCTCGATAAGCTGTTTCCTTCGCTCAAGCGAGAGTGTCACTCCGGTCGGATTCTGGAAATTCGGTAGGACATAGATGAACTTCACCCCAGACCGCAGGGCGTTCTCCAGCTCATCGGTGATCATCCCATTTTCATCCATGGGGACAGTCACATACTCCGCCCCATATGAGTTCCAGGCTTGTAATGCACCCAGATAAGTTGGCTCCTCCACCAGGATCCGGTCACCCCGGTTAATGAATACCTTACCGATCAAATCCAGGGCTTGTTGGCTGCCACTGGTGATGAGGATATTGTCAGATGAAACGCTTACTCCGTAACGCGCCGTGTGACGAGCGATCATCTCCCGCAGCGGTCGGTATCCTTCCGTTGCCCCATATTGGAGCGCCTCAGCCCCCCATTCTTTTAATACAGTCTCACAAGCTGCAGAAAATTCATCTACCGGGAAGACATCAGGTGCTGGCAGGCCACCCGCGAAAGAGATAACTTCTGGGTTTTCGGTTAGCTTAAGTAATTCACGAATTGCAGAGCTTTTCATCCGCTGTGTCCGTTGGGCATATCGATGGTCCCAAGGTGTTTCCATTCAGTCACTCTCCTTTAAGGCTTGTATTTGAAGGAAGACCGTCTTGCTGTAATGAGCAGGTGCCGGTCTTCAACGTTTACAATTTCGGAAAACGACGCATGATATGAGCGGGTGAAGGTAGGATTACTCGCTCACCCACTTTCAGTGCTCCTAATACTTTACTGCTATCCTTTGGTGCTCCCTGGTAAATATAGATAATCGTCCCTTTCTCAGCGCTCTTCGAGTCAATATAAGCTTGTCCTGTCAGGTAGCCATCCATGTCAACCGCGCAGCTGGTGACGTACCCCAATACCTTACCACGCCAATCTACCACTGGGTCACCCAAATGGGCCATCCTGACACCTTTCTCATCGAAGCGGAAGCGAACCAGCTCGCCCTTGCGCTGCTTTTCCTTCACCAGGAAAGCCTCACGACCTATAAACCATGGCTTGTATGTCTTAACATACTGGCCGAAACCAGCTTCAGCCACTCCCAGCTTGAGCTCTCCACCCATCTCGTGCCCATACAGAGGCAAACCGGCTTCCGTACGGAGTGAATCGCGTGCCCCCAGGCCACAAGGTTTGAGCCCGTAATCCTTGCCAACTTCCAGGAGAGCATTGAACAGGTCATCCGCCCGGGCTGGATGCACGAATATTTCGTAAGAGAATTTCTCACCAGTGTATCCCGTGCGTGATATCACCAGGTCGAAGCCCCCTAAAGACACTTCGCATATCCTGGTCCTCGTAAGGTATCGTATGCAACAACGTGTATCTTCATCGCACCCCAGCCCCATTAGGATTTTTCGAGCCATTGGGCCCTGCAACGCAATGTCTACACGCATATCACTGCCTTCTTTAGGATCCTTTAAATTACGCAGGATGGCGTGATGGCCAAACACCCTCGTCCATGGGCGGTGATTGTCGACTTTAACTTGCCCATTCTTGACGGCATTTAACCAGGCCCAATCCTTATCGAAGTTGGCTGCGTTGACCACGATGAGCATTTTTTCTGGGCTGCGCTTATAAACGATCAGATCATCGATCACGTTAGCCTCAGGATCAAGCAAGTGGGTATAGCACGACTCACCTACTGCCAGATAACTGATGTCATTCGCCACCACGCTGTCAAGGAAGGCTGCCCCATCCGGTCCTTCCACTTGCAGCACGCCCATGTGGGCAACATCGAACAGTCCTGCGGTCTGCCTGACCGCCAGATGCTCTTCCATCACCGATGTGTACCAGACAGGCATCTCCCAGCCGGCATAGGTGATGATCTTGGCACCCAGTCTCTTGTGGGTGTCAAATATGGGGGTGCGCTTGGGTGCACCTTCCTTTTCTTCCCAGTTGAATACCGGCAGTGCTTCGCCTTTTCCATCTTCCATACCGATATAATACGGTTTTGGGGCAAACACATCACCCTTTATCGGGATATCTGGATCAACCTCGGCTACCTGGACTACAGTCAATCCCGGTAGCTTTTTCAATGGGTCCGGATCGAAGGCAACATACCCATCAGATAGATCTCTAAGCCATGCTGCTATGAGTGCTAGCTTTTCGGAAGGGATTGTCAGGTTATATTCATGAGTATCCACACAACGCAAGGTCCCATCGATTGCGCCGTTTGGAGTACTGATGCGTGTGGGTTGGGTATTGCCAGGTTCAAGTATCTCAACATCACTGGCTAAGGCTTCGCTCAAGAAAAGCCTGACTCGCTCACCCGAAAGCTTCAAGACGGACCATGCTCTCTTAGGTGCAGCATCATCCAGGTAATAAAAGTGGGGGTAACCATGCCGGCTGGCGGTAAAATCGATTCCTGCGCTTTCTGCCAGATTACGAACCTTTATTTTTGCTTCCTCCAGGGTTTTAAAGTCGACCTTTGCCCGCCGTAGGATACCATTAGCACCCATACGTCCATGGGGTTGTGTAGAAAACAGGATATCCGCTATGATATCCGCCAATTTCTTCATTTCCGCTTCTTTAAATCCACGCTGCGTGACCCAGGGTGTACCCATGCGTATACCCGATGGATCGGATGCGTCTTTATCACCAGGGATGGTATTGCGATTGACCACGATCCCGGCAATATCCAGGATGCGCGAAGCCATATCACCTGATAAAGCGGTGCCATCTTTCCCCACCACAGTTGTGCAAGCCAGGTTCATTAAGTGGGTATTGGTGCCACCGTATGCGATCCGGAACCCTCGTTGGCGCAAATCGTCTGTAAATGCAATGCAGTTTTTTACCACCTGGTGCTGCAGTCCCTTAAATTTCTCGGTCTTGGCGACTTTGAAAGCAACTGCCATCCCGGCATACGAATTTACGTGCGGCCCTCCCTGTTCACCGGGGAATACTGCGCGATCAATATCACGTGACATCTTCTCATCAAATGTCAAAATGCACGCCCCTCGCGGTCCACACAGCGATTTATGGGTGGTGAAGGTCACAACATCAGCGTATCCAACCGGAGAGGGATAAGCCCTCGCTGCCACCATGCCAGCAATATGGGCAATGTCGGCAAATAAGTATGCACCAACCTCGTCTGCGATCTTCCGGAACCGTCCCCAATCCACCGCCCAAGGATAGGATGAGTATCCCGCAATGATGAAGCGTGGTTTATGTTTTTTGGCCAGCTCCTCGACTTCATCATAATTAATCTGCTCAGTTTGCGCATCTACCGAGTAATGCACGGCGTTGTAATACTTCCCCGACCGGTTAACTGGCGAGCCATGCGTTAGGTGACCACCATGAAGCAGATCCATGCCCATGATCGTAGCACCAGGCTCAACCAGGGCATGATAGACCGCATTGTTTGCTGGCGCTCCCGATAACGCCTGCACATTCACATAAATGTCATCTGCATCGACGAGATCATTGGCAAAAAGCTCAGCACAACGGCGGCGAGCAAGCTCTTCGATCGTATCTGCGTACTCAACGCCCTTGTAGTAGCGTTTATCAGAGTAGCGTCTAAAATTGACCAGGCGAGCAGGAAAATCCATGATCTCTTTCTCAATCATGGTTCTTGTTTCTTCACGTGGATATCCTTCTGCGTAGATGTTTTGAAACGCTGAAGATAACGCTTCGCGCACTGCCATGGGAGCCTGGCTCTCAGACGGGATTAGGATAATCTTTCGATATTGTCTCTCAGATTCGAGTTGGGTTAATTCGAAAATAGCGGGGTCCAGCTCTGCCAGACTACCGCGAAACAAAAAGTCATCCATGATTTTCTCCTAGGTGCATTTTGGATCTTAATAACGCCATGTAAATTGTAGTCGCTTGCATTGCTTGGGTCAAGTAGTCACCTTCTGTTAAATAGAAAAGTGGACTAGGAAGCTTGCTTTCCCATCCCGTTGGATAACATTTAACTCGATTAATCACGTGTACAATGTCTATGCGAATCTTCGATGAAGGTCAATACCCACGGATGAAATCAACCTGATATAAAAGTGGTTTTCCTTCAATAGAGCGGCGATAGTTCTCGATAAATATCTTGGCAATATCCGGTGGATAATTTTGGGCAGCACTATGGAATGTGAGGTAGGTATTTGGTGTTGACCATAACGGATGCCCGGCAGGAAGTGGCTCCACCGCGTTCACATCCAACACAGCACCTGCCAGCTGATAGTCACTTAATCCCCGGATCAATGCTGTCTCGTCTATTGTACTGCCTCTACCGATGTTCAACAACCATGCCTTGGGCGGTAAACTAGAAAGAAATCCTTCATTTATTAGATGAAATGTTGCCGGGGTACCCGGTAGACAGCACACCAAATAATCTAACCCACAAGCAAATTCGGTCAATTCCTCTCCATGGAAATATCGATCCACTGCCGGGCAATCTTCACTTTGCCTGGTGTACCCAAATACTTGCATACCAAAATCATGAGCGGTATTTGCCAGTTGGGATCCGATGCTTCCTACACCAAGTAATCCTAAGGTTTTTTCCCGCAGAGTCCCATTCGGCCGGTTATCCCACTTTTCAGTCAGTTGTGACTGCCAGCGAACCAGAATTTTCCGCTCGATCATTAGCAAATAGCCAAAAACATACTCTACCATCGCCTGACCATATACATTACGAGCATTTGTGAGCTGATAATCCTGCCGCATACCAGGCACCAGCAATGGTTCCACGCCTGCCCAGGTCGATTGAACCCAATGAACTGCAGGCATATTGGGTAATACTTCGCTTATCAACGAAGGTTCACCAAAAATAATGTCGATAGGTTCGCCTGTATGGACTATTTTTATTGGTTCTTTTACTGCACTGACCAATAAACCGGGCAGTTGTTCACAAGCAATCAATTGCTTATAGATCTCATCGTGTTGTGACAAAATGAGTAAATGATGTTTAGTATTCATCGAAAGAGGCAACGATCAATGTTTTACGAAATATATCTCGCAGGCCTCATCAATCAACTCAGGAGATAAATATATTGCTTTTTCCTCATAAACACATAGTGCTCTGAGGATGGTTAAGATGTCTCTCGGATGAACTGCTTGATAGGGCCTGTCACTTTGATGGTACCAACGATCGATCAGGTGCTGATAACTCTCTTGATCGAAATAAATTCCCAGTTGCTTGCAAACACGTTTAAAGATTTGCTTGTATGATGCTTCATCGGGGGTAAAAATTCCGACCTTCATTTGAATCCGGCGGAAAAAGGCTTCATCGGCCAGGTTGTACGGGTCGAGGTTCGTACAGAAAATGATCAGTGCTCGGAACGGTATGACCAGGGTCTGTCCGGTGCGTAAACGTAGAAAATCCACACCATTTTCCAATGGCATGATCCAGCGATTCAATAGCTCGATTGGACTGGCCTGTTGCCGGCCGAAATCATCAATCAAAAAAACTCCTCCATTCGCTTTTATTTGTAATGGAGCTTCATAAAAATTCGCTAGCGGATCCCACCGAAGGTCGAGTGCCTCGATCCTCATCTCACCACCGACCACAACAGATGGCCGTTTAAATAATCCCCAACGCCCATCTAGCTGATTTTTTTGCTCTCGTTCAATCTCCTGGTGGAACAATCGATCATAAATTTGGATAATCTGCCCGCCTGCAGTCAATGCATAAGGCAACCAAATTGGATCGGTGCCACTGATCAATTTCGAGATCTGCATGGAGATGGTGGTCTTCCCATTTCCAGGAGGACCATACAGGAATAACGACGCAGCAGAATTTATCGCTGGACCGATTTTTCGGTGAAATTCAGCTGGTAACACCAATTCATTGAGTGTATCCTTAACCTGGGCAGGTTTTACCATACGCGGACCAGTGGTCTGCAACTCAATCGCTTCATTATATCGGTTCACTGGCACAGGCACTGGCCCGATATACTTGCAGCGATCCATGGCCTCACGGGCACGATCTTCACCAGCCCCAGTCAGCTTATAGATGTAATTCAACGGGCCATAGGAGGTTGAAGATTGAGATACTTCGATCAAGTGTTCCTTACGTAACCAGTCTAACACCTGCTCCAATGCGTGCGGAACCCTCATCACCTGTGACATACGCTTGAAATCCACATATCCTTCGGTGTACAACAGGCGAAGAAGGATGTCAATTAAGATATTTTGGGGGATATCCAGCTCTTCTACAGATTTCGGTTGTGTAAGAATATCATTGATGGTCCTGTTATCTTGCATTCCATCCTCCATAGCATTGGGTTGGTGTCATTATACAATGCATTGATTAATGACCGCCCACATCTATCGATTCTGTAAGTTTCTTGCAGGGAGGTTGCCATCGAAAAATTAGATTAGCTGGAAATTGATCATCCCATCCAGTGCATTTAGTTGTTGTGATTAAAGATGGTTAAGCTGGATATTGGAATATAAGATATTTTTCCCCATTGTAAGGACGAATACTAAAATACATCAGGCGAGATCTTCCATCACAAGGTGATTCTGGATTGCATAATGGGTTAGCTCAGCATTCGTTCTCATATCCATTTTGAGCAGGATTCGTGCTCGATAGGTGCTGACCGTTTTGGGACTCAGAGACAATTCACTAGCGATTTCCCTGATCTCCTTGCCCGAGGCGATCAAGCACAAAACTTGATATTCCCGGTCAGATAGTGCTTTATGCAGCGGTTGATCGCTATCACGTCTGGCATAACTGACAAGTTCTTCAGCCACCGCCGCACTGATATATTCGCCTCCCGAAAGGATTTTTTGGAATGCTTCGACCAGCTCTTCAGGAGCACTCTCTTTATTCAAATATCCAGCTGCCCCCACACGGATGGTCCTGAGTGCATATTGGTCTGCTGGGTAAATGCTCAGGACTAAGACCGGGATACTTGGGTGCTCCTGTTTTATTTGTTTGAGCATCTCGATGCCATTACCTTCTGGCATGGCTAGATCCAAAACCAGAATGTCCCATGCCTCAGCATTAATTTGATCCCTCAACTCGTGAAAATTTTGCGCTTCACCAAAGATTGCTTGAGGGTAAGCTTCGCTGAGGATTTGCTTGATGCCCTTTCGGACGACTGCATGATCATCAGCCAGCAGGATTTTAATCAACTCTCACCTCAATTGATAGGTTTTTCTTCATCAGTAGATAGCGGAAATGTAACTCTCAAAGTCGTTCCATGTTGCGGATCTCCATTTATCTCGAATGTTCCGCCAAATTGTTTTGCTCTTTCACGCATTCCGAGGAGCCCCAATGAATGATTGTTATTGATTTCGTCAGCCTTAATCCCCTTGCCGTAATCCTTAAGCTCAAGCAATATCTGGTTACCGTCGGTTATCATACGAATATCCAGCTGGTCGGTCTCAGCATGCTTGGCTACATTCGTCAATCCTTCCTGCAGGATTCGGTAAATCGCCAGGGCTTGTTCACTCGATAAATTCTGTTCATCATCCAACTGCGAGATCGTACACTTTATCCCGCTCCTCCTCTCGAAATCGCGCACCTGCCATTCGACCGAAGCTGCCAATCCCAGGTCATCCAACATCCCGGGTCGCAATTCTGCTGCAATCTGTCGCACTGACACGATTGTGTTGTTCAATTGAGCCAGAATATCCTTGGTCTTTTCACCCAAGGTTTCATCTTTTTGTCCAATTTGCGTTGAAATCCAGGCCAGGTCGAATTTTATGCCGGTTAAGGATTGACCCAGCTGGTCATGCAGTTCACGAGCAATGTTGATGCGCTCTTCTTCCCTTGTCGACTGGAGACTGGCAGCAAGCTCTTGAAACTGATGGGCGGACCTCTCAAGGTCGGCTAGTGTTGTTAATCTTTGCTGGTAAGCGAGGGCATTCTGAATCGCAATCGATGCAACAGGCGCGAGTGTCAGTAGCATTTCCTGGTCATTAATTGAAAAACCTTCCGAATCTTGCTTGTTGCGAATGTCAAAATAAGCGATTACTTCTCCAACTGTATCAAGAATCGGAGTACAAATTACTGACCGAAGGTCATTATTAATTTCCAAGTCCCTGCAAATCAATGGATCATTTTCAGCATCGCTGGTTCCATAAGGAACCTTATATTTCAATACCCACCCTGGGATACCTTCACCAATAGCCCAGGTATGGTCAAAGGGGATTTCCCGTCCCTGCTGGAAATACTTTTTAACCCTCATCCCATCACTGGTACGCAATCCTGCAAAGCCACTTTCGCCACCGACCATTTGGATAGCTTCTTGGGCAAGGGCATCCAGGATCACATCCACGTCCAGGGTGGCATTTAATTTGCTGCTGATCCTGAAGAGAGTCTGAAGCATTGCTTGAGATTGATCAACGGGTTGTCCTGTGACAGGTGTCCCCATTGCTTGCTCACTGACTGTATGACGATCGGTTTCTAAATAACCAGGTATGATTCGTTTGATGTGAATTGCCAGATGTAACGCCAGATTCTCAGCCAAAACCAGCGAGTTCTGATCAAAATGCCGGCCAGATTCCGCATAAATGAATATGCTTGCTCCGATGGGTTTGCCATAAAAATTTAGCGGAACGATCATATAAGAGGTTATACCTGCTTGCGCTGCCCGGCGCATTGGATTTACTTCCACGACCAACTTCGCTCTTCCTGATTGTAAAACAGCCGGCAGCCCATCAACCTCATCATTGGTCAGATCATTCTCGAACCATTCATACACCGCAGGATTATTGAGCACTTCCTGTGGTGTGATTACCTTTTGTTCTGGCAAACCTTCAGGATCAATAACATACACACCACACCAGTCTGTAAAAAGTGGGGCAAGAGAATTTGCGATGCGTCGAATAGCCTCGCTTATATTTCCACCATCTTCAGAAGTTGTATAGGTTTGAGCCAGGATTTGATTAATCATCCTGACCTGCTCCACTCGGGTTGCGTCGGATGGGGACCAAACAATAAAAAATAATTTCTGCGATCCAACCTGGGCTGGCACTATGATCGAGTCAATGATAGCTGTGATGCCGTTTTCGTTTCTTATTTGGAGGATGCTGAACCTTAAGTTATTTATTGGTGGCAAGTCGGTGTTTGGTCGAATTACATCGGTATAAGAGGATGATGTAATGATATCTGAAATGCTTTTCCCTACGAGCCTGTCTGTACCATCTCCATATTGTGCTTTGGCCAATATATTCGCGCGTAAAATAATCCCTTTTTCGTCTACGACGAGTAAAGCATACTCGATTGCATCCATCAATCTTTCTGCTAGCGTAAGTTGTTCACTTTCCATAGCACATGCTTCCGAAGTTATGCATAACCAAATGAAACCCCATCAATTATGAACCAAAAATCCCCACCCAATATATAGGAAGATTATATCCTCAGATATCCGTTTGGAATGACAAGATGAAAATATTCTTATGTAGGATAAATTCCTACAACAGTTTTCTTAGTTTACCTACAAGACTTTCAGTCCTCTGCTGATTGCTGCCGCTGTTTGTGTCAGATATAGTGAATCTCATGGTTAGCAGGATTGTCCGAGACAGTCCTTGCTGTTAATGATCATAGTTCAGAAAAGGAGATAAGAATGTCTAAAGCATATGAAGTTATGACCCAATCACTAGCCACCTGCTCACCCGATGACAATGCCGCCCATGCAGCTTCAATTATGTTGGACAGAGACATTGGAGATGTGCTTGTCGTTGAACAAGGAAAACTACGTGGAATTGTCACGGATCGAGACCTGGCACTCCACACTCTGACAAACCACAGCGATCCCCATACACTCCAAGTAAGGGATATCATGTGTGATAAGTTGATTGTTGGTAATCCAGATTGGTCGATGGCAAGAGTAGCCAGGACGATGGCAAAGCATCAGATAAGGCGTCTACCGATTGTGGAAGATGGCCAATTGCAGGGGATCGTCTCTCTGGCAGATATTGCTCGCAATGAAAACCGCAGAGGTGTGATCGCCAGCTCCTTGAAGGCAATTTCATCACCTATGGTTGAATCAAAAGCGAACGGAAAGGCTCACATTGGAGCGTTAGTGGGTTTAGGAATTGCTGCATTAACTTCATCCGCGTTGATCTTCCTTACCTGGAATCGCAGTGGGAAAGAGCTTAGAAAGCAAGTCGCAGATACCAGGCTCTATCACTCGACCCAGCAAGCAGTTGAGTCTGTAAGAGACAAGGTTGACGAAGCTGCCTCAAGTAAGGCTGCAAAGGATTTTCGTCAGCGGATGCGGTCCAATATGAAAGACCTGTCATATCAGCTTCCGAGGATTGAATATAAACAACCAAAACGAAGACCTGCCTGGTTTCAATAACAAGTAAATTGAACTTCACTTAATACCAATGTTTTGCCTTGCATAAACTACAGGCTAGGCAAAATGAAGTGAAATACTCAAATTTGGGGTCAGGTAAATCGTAAATATCGACCAGCTTATTACAGGTTTATATCTAAGCAGGGGTTTGTTCTCAGCCCCTGCTTACCTGGGGGTTGATTGTAAAGAAAGGAAGCAACGATGGCTGAAACAAATCAAGTTTCTGAAATAAGGTCAGAAGAGTGGGAACCTGACTTAACCCACCGGAGTAGAGCCCAAATAGCCACGCAAGTGGTGGCGTTGCTTGTTTCCATACTTGAGGCACTACTCGCATTGCGTTTCCTGCTAAAGTTGATAGCAGCCAATCCACACAGCCCGATTGCGGTATTCATCTATGCAGTCACCGATTTGCTCCTCACGCCATTTGCAGGGTTAACTGCTACCCCTTCAGCTGACGGCATGATTCTGGAGATATCGACTCTTATCGCTATGCTGGTCTATGGCTTGGTCGGATGGTTTCTCCAAAGGTTAACCTGGATCGTCTTGTACCGACCACGCGGTTCAAAAATAGAAGTCACTCGCACCCGCAAGCATGAAGATCGTTCCAGGAAACATCAGACTCAATCATAGCAGTGGATCTTTTGGTAAGTAATAAATCGAAACGCTAAGAATTCAGACAGACTGTTAGACATGTGTATTTGTAGGATAAATCATTACAAACATACTCACAATCGGCTGACGATAAAATCATCCCCCCACTGATTGCCACCAATAATATACGGAGATATAGTGGGTATGTAAGCAGATTGAACAGGGGTGGATTGAAAGGAGAAAATAATGAACATTATCATATATTTACTTGTCGCTGCTGTAATTGGATGGATTGCCACAGATTTGATGCATGACCGATCAAACCTTCTGATCAATATCGTTGTGGCAGTCATCGGGGCGTTCGTGGCAGGCTATCTGCTAAGCCCTATCTTTAAAGTTGGTACCATCAATCAAGCTATCACGATACCGACGATGATCGTCACATTACTAGGGGCGATCATATTACTGGCGATCCTAAGGTTATTCCGCCGAGTTTTTTAGATCGGATGGGTTGAGAGAAATCACAAGGTATTCGACATCTCAGGATATTCAATGGCTCTGCCAACCGAGGACCTCGGTTGGCAGAGCAACAATGGAGGTTTGATTTGGCTATGGCACTTGATAATATTAAAACAAAATGGTCGATACTCAAACCGGATGTACGCAAACATTGGGGGAAAATCACCGAAGATGATCTTACTCATATTATCGGTTCTCAAGAAGAGCTGATAAATATCCTTCGGAAGCGTTATGGTTATGGAAAACAACAAGCGGAAATTGAGATTAATGACTGGTTACTCCAACACCACGAGCATCATGTGGGAGAGTAATTGATCGACCTATCGACATTTCCGTTTATCGATAATAGGAGGTAATCCATGAATATACAAACTTTAATACCTGTATTGATTGTAGTCCTGGTTGTTCTTGTGGTCGTGGTGATACTTGCATTCTTGATACTAAGAGGCCGTAGCCAGCGACTTAAAAGCAAGTTTGGTCCGGAGTACGATTACACTGTTCAAAAACTTGGTGATCGCCGCCAAGCTGAAGCCGATTTGAAGGACAGAGAAAAATGAGTAGTAAAACTAGATATCCATCCACTGGGGGACGAAGTAAATAGAAAATATCATGATGAATGGAAATCTATCCAATCAAAAATCGTCGATGATCCTTCTGAAGCTGTTGAGCAGGCCAATCGATTGGTGACAGAAGTGATGATTGCCCGCGGTTTTCCAGTGGCAGACTTCGAGCAGAGATCCGCTGATCTGTCAGTTATCTACCCAAACCTTGTGCCTGGTTACCGAGACGCACAAGCTATCCTAATCAAAAAACGAGATGGAGGCGCTTCAACTGAAGAGCGTAGGCAAGCAATGGTAAACTTCCGTACGTTGTTTGACGAATTGGTCGGCATTGCCCATCAAAAAGAATCTAGCATGGAGGCAGTAAAATGAAACCGAATGAAATCCCAGACGATCCGCGCGAGGATATTTCTACTCCACAAGAACCTGCTTCGTCCATCAATCAGAATAGGATGAACGAACCATCGGATATGCCTGGTCAAATGAACACACCTCAGACTTCAATTCCAATCACTCGCTCAGAAGGACATATCAGAGGAGCTATTCAAAATCAGCCCACAATAAATGCTATGTTTGGTGCTGAGCAGGCAGTGCCACCCAAGCAGAAGCAAGAAGAACCTCACGCCGAAGAAACATGGTTCTTAAAAGCTGATGCGGATGAAATGCGATCACGCTGGAATACCATACAGATACAGTTCGTCGAATCACCTTGCACAGCAGTCGAACAAGGTGATGCTTTGATAGGCGAGGTAATGGAGCGCTTCTCGCAGATGCTGTCTGACCATCAAGAGTCTTTAAACCAACAGTGGATCAACCATGATGATATTACGACAGAGGAGTTGCGTATGACCTTACTAAATTACCGTATTTTGCTTGAGCACTTGCTAAAGCTTTAAAAAACCGAGCCTTCATGATCCTGGCATATCTAATAACACCATGATCTGAAGCTTGATGAGCTAAAGCCTGCATCGATGGGAATATTCCAAGATGCAGGCTTTTCGTATTTAAATCGATGAGAAACTTCAGGGAATCATGTCTGTCTGATTATTAGATTGTGTAGAAACATAAATCTCAAAACATTAATAGCAAATATTAAAATATCGTCGTTTATGGCACAAATGTGCCTGTCAAATAGTCGGAA
The DNA here is from genome assembly GCA_003105035.1 of Anaerolineales bacterium. Classification (NCBI taxonomy): domain Bacteria; kingdom Bacillati; phylum Chloroflexota; class Anaerolineae; order Anaerolineales; species Anaerolineales bacterium. The sequence goes on from PQAL01000032.1 coordinate 36,134, forward strand.
CCTGCTCAAAATACACTCATGAAAAATAGTCTATTTGGTATACACACATTTGGATAATTCAACGATGTGTATTTAATCATTCTCTAATATATTATTGATTAGTAATCGCCCTGTGGTCGCGAACGGATCATCGATGGTATTTTTATGATAATGTCAGGTGCCATATGAACAATAACGCAGATCGAAGGATTAAGCCACGCGTCAGCTGCGTTTACCCTGCACTTGTTGAGGGAATTGATGCAGACGGTAACCGGTATAACGAAAACGCTCGGTTGGCTAACCTGAGTGCCAGTGGGCTCTATATGAAGGCAAATCGTTATATTGAAAGTGGCTCAAAACTATCTGTAACCGTGCTACTCACGGCTGAATCTATCGAAAGAGACACTCCGAAAATCGCCACCAATGGTGTTGTAGTTCGAGTCGAACCACAGAATGACGGAACCTGTGGTATTGCAGTGAAATTTAATAGTTATCGTTTTCTTTGAAGAGATGACGAAGATCGGCTCAAGACTTAATTAATGGTATCACTGGTGAGAAATCAGGGGAAAAGCAGGAAATTTTGTCAATCCTGCGTTTCTGATTTCGCTGCGAAGTGAAACAGGATGCTGAGCAAAACCAGTCTGGGTAAACCAGGTAAATGACGTAAGCTGACTGATCGCAGATACATTCGCATTCCGATAACAAATACGATGTCGGAATGGCGGAGCATAAATTAAGCAATTATCCTAACATAATCGTTGGTTCATTACTTCACAGTTGATAGTATAAAAAGGTTTTATGGATATTAAGTATTATTTAACGATTTTGTGGGGGAACAAATGGATCATCGTGACCACCCTTGTGGTTACCTTGATCGTTGTCACGTTAGGGACCTTACTCATCACACCGATCTATTCAGCTACGTCCACTTTACGCGTGGCAACAGCTTCCACAGGCTCACTTTCCTCAGCGGATTACGCTTATGCTGAACGGTTAATGAATACGTATACGAAGATAGCATCCAGTGGACCTGTTCTACAGGAGCTGGCAAATAAGCTCAACCTGCAGACCATCCCAGAGGTAAAAGTATCGACAATAAGCTCAACCGAGCTCATTCAAATCTTAGTTAAAAGCCCCGATCCGATCATCGCCCAAAATGCAGCAAATACACTTGCAGAAATCTTGATCGAACAGAGCCAAAAACTATATGCTGGGGGAGTGAAGAGCACTACTGAAATCCTGGCTGAACAGTTGAGTATGGCTGAGAGTGACCTAAACCAGGCGCGTGCTGATTATGAAGCCTCTGTCGCAAAATCACCCGCAGATACCGAGGCAATTTCAAAAGCCAGTATGATCGCGGATTTAAAAGAAAAGACCTACGAGACACTTTTGGATCAATATGAGGCTGCTCGGGTCAAGGAGGCGATCAGGGCGAATACCATAACCTTGATTGACCCTGCGGTCCTTCCCTTAAAACCATCCCAGCCCCAACTCCTGATGAATATTACCCTCGGCGTGATCATCGGTCTGGTCCTCGGTGTGGGTTTAGTCTTCCTCATTGAAAATCTCAATCCCCGGCTATATACTCTTGATCAGATCGAAGCTGTAACTGAGCTAGATGTCATCGAAAAAATCCCATCAATAAAAACCAAAGGTTTCACTGGATTATTCAAGAAAAAAGTCCCACTAAACCGCCCTGCATTTAAGAGCTCATTCCAAAAATTGCAAACAAAGATTGCGCAAATCAACTCGGGTGGTCATCCGATGAAAAGCCTTCTATTCACGAGTGCAGTCCCGGGTGAGGGAAAATCGACCATCGTCGCTAACCTGGCAATAGCTATCGGCAGAGCAGGTCAGAATGTCCTCCTTGTAGACTGCGACATGCGCTTGCCTACTCAGCACAAAATATTCAACTTACCGAACGCACAAGGGTTAAGTACATTATTGACTCATCAAGCCAGATTGATGGATGTCATCAAGAAAAACCGTAATCCGAATACCTGGATATTAACCAGCGGGTCAGTTGTCCCCAATCCAATGGAGCTTTTAGCATCAGCCCAGATGAAATCAGTTCTTGAGCAATTAACCCAAAATTTTGATTATGTATTGCTCGACACACCCGCACTCCTACCTGTCGGTGATGCAATGGCACTTGCCACCATTGTGGATGGAATCGTTCTGGTTACCCGCCAGTTTTATTGCAAGGAAGATGACCTGCGCGAGACGCACAAGGCTTTGGCAGATTTAAATACTCGCATTATTGGTGTCGTGGTGAATGATGTTAAGCATTCGCGCAGCTACAATTATACGAAATATAAATATTCATAAAACCCAATACCAATGAGACAAACATCGGAGGGTAAATTGGATGGACAGGTAAAAATCGGGGTGATTGGTTTGGGTCGCATGGGGCAGCATCACTGCCGAGTATATTCAAATCAAAAGGATGCTCGCCTTGTCGGTGTATATGACATAGATACTCATACGACGAAGGATACTGCTGAAAAATATGAGGTTGAGGGATATTCTCGATTAGAAGATCTTTTGGATCAAGTGGATGCATTAACCATTGCAACACCAACCCCAACTCACTACGCAATTGCAAGCCAGTGCCTGGAGAGACGGATCCATGTGTTGCTTGAAAAACCTGTCACGGACAATATCAAAGATGCCGAAGCTTTAACCAGCCTGGCAGATAATTGTGGCTCGGTCTGCCTTATCGGGCATATTGAGCGCTTTAATCCTGCATATGTCGAATTGAAGAAAGTACTGGATAGGTCGAGTGTGATCGCCATCAATTTCCGCCGTTTGAGTCCGTATCGGGTGAGTAATACCGATGTTGATGTGGTACTCGACCTGATGGTGCATGACCTGGATCTTGCTTACGATATTACCGGAAGGGACCCAGAGTTTACATACGCCAATGGATTAATGCCTTTTAGCTCCAGCCTCGACCACGTGGTTGCCCAGCTTTTTTTCGCCAACGGGCCTCTGGTAACGTTAACAGCATCGCGTGTCACTGAGCAGAAAATCCGCTCGGTTGATGTAACTTGCGAGGATTGCTTCATTGAAGTTGACTTTATGAACAAGAGCATTTCCATCCATCGAGGCTCAACTGGAGAATTTTTAGGGAAAACCAGGAATGGGGTCAGCTACCACCAGGAAAGTATTATCGAGCGTATACTGGTACCGAATACTGAACCTCTATCAGCTGAGATAAGGAGTTTTCTGGAATGTATCAAGCAAAATCGGCCCCCACGCGTATCTATCCATGACGGTCTCAAGGCTTTACGCATGGCGCAAAACATAAGCATGCTTGCCAGCGAACAACTCAATCAATTTTCCATCAATTCTCTCCTACCTGACCGGGTTGCCGCCCACTAATTATGAAGATCCGCATCCACCCAACTGCTGATGTATCTCCCAGGGCTGTGATCGGCGATTCAACCTGCATTTGGCACCAGGCGCAAATTCGAGAGGATGTTGTCCTCGGTCAGAATTGCATTATTGGGAAGGGGGTTTACATTGATGCCGGCGTAAAGATAGGTAATAATGTAAAAATCCAGAATTACACTTCTGTCTATCACGGTGTAACCATTGAAGATGGTGTATTTATCGGTCCACATGTGTGCTTTACAAATGATTTGAAACCCCGCGCCATTAATCCTGATGGCTCGTTGAAGGATGCTGATGATTGGATCCTGACAACCACCCTGGTTCAAAAAGGTGCTGCCTTAGGAGCAAATTCAACCATCCGATGCGGGGTCACGATCGGTGAATGGTCTATGATTGGATGTGGAAGCGTCATCACCAGAGACATCCCAAATTACGGATTGGCATGGGGTAATCCAGCCCGACTGCATGGTTTCGTTTGCCCCTGCGGCACTCAGCTTGAAAAAGTTGCTATCGAAGACGGTTCTCAGCAGGCGGTCTGCCCTGCTTGCGGTATAAAGCTGAGTATTCCCATGGCAGCTTGGGAGTTAGTCCGATGATCAACATCGCCAAGCCGCTTATCGGTGAGGAAGAGAAAAAAGCAGTCCTGGAAGTGCTCGATTCTGGGATGATCGCCCAGGGACCTCGGGTAAAAGCATTCGAGGAATCTTTCGCGAGGATGTGTGGTGTGAAGTATGCCGTTGCTACTACTTCCGGGACAACCGCTCTACACATCGCCCTTCTCGCAGCTGGCGTCGGAGCAAGTGATCAAGTAATCACCTCTCCCTTTACCTTTATAGCTTCAGCGAACAGTATTCTTTATACTGGGGCGCGGCCGGTTTTCGTTGATATTGACCCTGAAACATATAATCTGGACCCAACCAAGATTGAAGCCGCGATAACCTCGCACACCAAAGCAATTCTGCCTGTCCACCTTTTTGGATTAAGTTGCGATATGGATCCGATCATGGAAGTTGCCGAGAAGTACGGCCTATCCGTGATCGAAGACGCCTGCCAAAGCCATGGCGCAATGTACAAGGACAAGCGGGTTGGTTCGTTTGGTATTGGCACGTTCTCTTTCTATCCAACCAAGAATATGACATCCGCTGAAGGTGGCATGATCACGACCAATCATGATGGGATCGCTGAACATTGCCAGGTGATACGTCAGCATGGCATGCGTCGGCGTTACTATCATGATGAGCTAGGCTTTAACTTCCGCATGACAGATGTTCACGCAGCAATCGGCATAGAGCAACTTAAAAAATTAGCGGCCAACAACGATATCCGCCGTATGAACGCCAGCTATCTAAGTCAGCATCTGCAGGGTGTGAGCACTCCCGTGATCCCTCAAGGCTGTCAGCATGTCTTTCACCAGTACACGATTCGTGTCCCTGGCGGTAAAAGGGATGAATTGCGTGCTTTCCTTCAGACAAATGGCGTAGGCTCAGAAATATATTATCCAGTGCCAGTGCATCAGCAGTTTTTTTATGCTGAAGCATTAGGATATGCCGGTGTATTTCCTGAAGCTGAACGTGCAGCTGGAGAGGTGCTTTCCTTACCAGTGCATCCTTCTTTAAGTCGTGCGGATTTGGAGAAGATCGTCGAATCAGTAAATCAATTTTGTTTATCTGCTGGCAGACAGTCGGATTTGCGCACTAACCTGACGGGATAATATTAATGAAGCAATTACGCGTTCGAGCTTTGGTGTTAGCGATCTGGCTGATAGGCTTATATCTACTGGCTCATTTTTCGAAGCTTATCAGCCTGAGTCCCTTAGTTTACTTATATACACTGGTTCTGGTTGTCATCTTTTTTGCAGTTCCTCACTTGAGCAAGGTGAAGAGAGGTTGGTTGCTGGCCATCCCACCCGTAACTTATTTAAGCATAAAAGGCTTGCTCGGTGAGCCCCTTCTCGGGATTGCCCTCCCCACCGCGGTAATTGAAACCTGCAGTATCGTGTTTACTTCACTCATCCTGATCTGGGTGCGTGAGCCAGTTCATGAATTCGAAAATGCCGTCGCTGATCTGACATTTGGTCATTCACAGAAAGTCATTGAAACAGCAGAAGAAGGGCAGAGTATTCTCTATCGTGAAGTCAGGCGTGCTCGAAACCACCAGCGTCCATTGGCGATCATGGCCATCGCAATCAATGAATCCACGATCGATGGTTCCCTGGACCGCATGGTTAAAGATGCTCAGCAGAGTATCCTTCGGCAGTTCACTGTGACAAGTGTCAGTCGTACCTTATGTGAAAAACTCGAAGATTGTGACATCGTTGTTCAAACCAACAACCACTTTGTGGTGGTATTACCGGAAACCAAACCAGAAGACCTGCCTGGTTTGACTGAACGGATTCGTAAACAAGTCGCTGACCAGGTAGGGGTTGAGATCAAAATCGGCACTGCCTCGCTTCCCGAGGATAGTTTTACACTGGAAGGGTTGATGGATAAAGCTACCATGGAGCTGCAAGGCTCATTGGGATCCGAGCTATTTATTAAGCCCGAACAGCTGTTTGTCAAGCGAAAACCACTGGATCATTCAAGTTAAGAAGGTATTCTATGGACTATGTAATCATTAAGCAACCTCGCCTGATGCCCCGCTCTGGTATTTATCACAAGATAAAGCGCTTGATTGATATTGGCGTCTGCCTGGCAATGCTACCGGTCATAATACCGATCATGTTATTCTGCGCCATCGCCATTTTGCTTGATTCTCCCGGTCCTATCTTATTTGTCCAGGAACGTTTAGGTAAGGGTGGGCGGCTATTCAAAATGTATAAATTTCGCACAATGAGGACCGATATTGATCAACGCCACGTCCAAGACTATATGAGAGCATATGTCAGGTCCGAAATCATCACCCTTGAAGATGGTCGCAAGACATTCAAGCCAGCCAGCGATCAGGCCTTTTTCCCATTTGGCAGGCTGTTACGCAAACTCAGTTTGGATGAGCTACCCCAGATCATCAATGTCCTAAAAGGTGAGATGAGTATTGTTGGTCCACGGCCGAATGTGCTCTGGGAAGTTGAAGCTTACCGTCCATGGCATTATGAGCGCATGGAGGTATTGCCGGGGATTACCGGTCTGGCACAGGTGCGTGGAAGGAGCAGTATTGATTTTGCCCACCTGGTTCGAAATGATATTGAATATATCGAAAAACAAAGCTTATCCCTGGATCTTAAAATAATGTGGTGGACTTTCATCTCTGCCCTGACTGGAAAAGGCGCAGCCTGATATGGGAAGCAGGATAGGATAAAAATTTTTAGCAAAAAACTGCTCCAATATAGACCGTTCTGGGGATGGAAATTGGTCTCCCCAGAACGTTCTGTTTTAGAATTGGCTATAGCGATTTTATTAAGCCTGGTCTTTGGTGCTCTGGTGGTGTTATCACCCTATCTACCAGTCCCGTCTGCTTTTCAAAAACTCATCCTTGTTATTCCCTTCATTTTTACTCTCGCCATTCTAATCAACAACCTTGAAAGATTGATTTTATTTATCATCGCCGTAGGGATACCGCTAAATTTAGATATATCTATCATTATCAGCCCTTTAGCGCGTAATGTGGCTAATATTGCGAGCGGGAGAACCATAGTTGCCTTAACCGAGCTCCGTATATCACTCATCATGATCATCGTGATAGCCGGTTATTTATTATGGCTGGTGGGCCGGCGCGGCATGGTTCGTTATCCTATTCGCTACTTCCCAAGCATCACCATCCCAGCGATTGGTTTAATTGTCATCTCGCTTCTCTCCATCACACAAGCTCAGGATACGCAGCTGGCTTTCTTCAAGATCATGATGCTCATTGAGCTGTTCCTGATTTATTTCTATGTTGCCAATCACCTGCGGACAAAATCTGATCTTCAGTTCTTTATGCTCGTTTTTATGGGGGCATTATTAGCTGAGAGTATTTTGATGGTGCTTCAATGGCAGACGGGGTGGAGTTTTTCTGTGGCTGGGATAAATGCCATCATTGATCCAGACAGCCACCGTGCGGCGGGGACGTTAGGAACAGCAAATTCTGCTGGGGTCGTAATTACTGGATACTTAGCACTCACCTGCGCGATGTTCTGGCTCTTTCCTAGGCGCACTCAAAAGGTGTTCGCGGTAATCTGCTTCGTGTGCGGTTGTGTCGCCTTAATCAGCACAGCCGGTCGAGCAGCTTGGGGAGGCTTCATCGTAGCGTTCTTAGCCTTTATTTTGATCGGAACACAACAAGGATTGGTGTCACGTAAAGCTGTGATTTGGCTTTTTCTCGCACTCATCCTGATCAGTGGGCTGTTCTATCCCGTGATTTCTCAACGCCTGACCGCCAATGACAGTGGCTCTGCCGCCAGCCGTTTGGTTATGGCAAAATTAGCCTGGAACGTGATCCGCTCCTCGCCTACTCACTTCTTTATAGGAGTTGGCGCCAATAATTATGCCTTGATTGCACCAGCGTATTACTCAACCGATGTTGGGCGCCTGGGATATATCATAGATTCATCCGTCCATAATGCTTATCTACTCGCCTGGGCAGAAACAGGTCTAATTGGCTTGATTTTTTATCTAATTTTTCTATTTACACCTCTCTTACACGCATGGAAAAACATCTTTTCGCATGACAGGTTTGTTTCATTAATGGCGCTCGGTTTAGGCTGCGCTCTACTGGCAATTTATATTCAGATGCTGGTCGATCCTTTCATTGCTCGACCAAAGATGATCATTGTTTGGTTGCTCATTGCTCTCATTGCCAGCCTGGATAATATGCATCCGTCTAAAATATCTGTAACAAAACTTTGATGGGATTAAAAAACCTGAATTTAGCCAATCGAATTTTTAATAACACCCTTGCCCTGACGATTGCCAGCGCAGGACAATTGGTTGGCAATATCATCCTGTTTTTCTATCTCTCGCGTCTGCTCCAAGCTGAAGGGTTGGGGATTTATTCGACCGTGATCGCAATATTCCACACTGTGATCCTCGGTTGTGCCGTAGTAAACCCTTATATACCCAGGGAGCTGTCAAAGGATCTCTCCCAGACTAATCGTTACCTGATTCATGGAGGCTTGATTTCCGCCGCGATTGCGTTGATCCTCACCATCGGCCTGGATCTTTTAGTACCCTTCTTGGGCTACCTGCCACAGACGGAGATTGGTTTATACCTAATTTCTCTGGCAATTTTCCCTGAAGCCATGAATGTTGTGCTTTTCACGATGTTCATCTCCCATCAGAAAGCCAAATTCATCTCTTTTACCAGCCTCGTGGTAATTTTTGGGAGAATACTTATCAGCCTTCTAGCTTTATATCTCGGATACGGTGTAACCAGCCTGATCATCATCTATGCTGGATTCAGTTATCTTTCCTTGCTGTTAAATTTTATTTTTCTGCGGCGTTTCATCCTCGCGCCTCGCTGGGAGTTTAATTTTCCATTTCTGACTAAGATGGTTCTCGAGCTGAAGTATTTCGCTGGCACCACGATATTAAATATGCTTTTTTCACAATCAGAAGTGATCGTCCTCTCCTTGATCGGTGGAGAGACACAGGTCGGATTCTACAGCGCAGCCCTAAAGCTGGTCACAGTCTGGGCAATGCTTCCAACCAGTTATGCCACGGCAATTTTCCCTGTATTAAGTTCAACATATCAGGAATCACGCAGCAGGGCAGTTGACTTACAAAACAGGTCACTCAAGTACCTGATGGCCTTGGCCTTCCCACTGGCGGTCGGTATTTGCCTCACAGCCAGTCTGATAATTCCATTGTTCTACGGGCCTGGCTTTGAAGGTTCAATATTTACATTACAGCTTCTCGCCTGGTATTTACCCCTCGCTTTTTGCAACATGATCCTATATAGGATGCTGTATGTTCGCGGCGAGCAGCACATTGTTTTCCGCATACAATTCGCTTCAGAGATCATTCAAGTCGTTTCGGCTGTGGTTCTGATACCGATTTATGACTGGAATGGTGCAGCAATTGCCCTTATACTCGGCAACTTCAGCTATTCTGTGTTGTCAATCTTCTTCGTTGCCCGAGATAAGTCACCGCTACCCCTGCTCCAAATTAGCTGGCGATTCATCCTGGCATCTTCTTTAATGGGTGCTTATGTCTGGATTTGTACACCAGTGCTCAACCTATTTTTCCTCATTGCTGGCGCAGTAGTCATTTATCTTGCCTTGTTATTGATCCTGCGTGCTTTCTCGAACGAAGACCGATTGCTTTTTAAACGCCTACTTTCATTCTCCAAAGATTCTCCCCCTGGACAGCCTTCGACAGTTGTGTTCGATATTAAAGAATAACCGTTCTCCTATTTATGCTGCTCACCTGATTAAATAAAAATATGAACGAAGCTGTGCCGGTTCAACGGAGTGAACCTCAGAAACCGAAGAAAATTTGGTGGATGAATATCCGATATATTCTCCGCTCAAGGTTGCGTACCTTTCCGTCGTTGGAGAAGCTGGTGTTGACAATCTGGCACCCGCTCAAGTATTTTTATTGGAAAAATCGCTGGGGATTGGAAACACAGTTACGTAGTTTACAAGGTGAACGAGAACGCTATATTGATGCTGATCGGATTTATTATGTGTCCCCGGACAAGATAGTATTTTCGTCGCTGCAAGAATTTAACTTTAATTATTTTAAAGGCCATGTGCTTGCTGGTGATTGGGATCGCCTTGATAAGAGAATCGAAGACCTGGATATCTACCTCGCCATAAAACAAGTCTGTGTTGATGGCAAACAGTGGAGTGATACTATTTTCTTTCAACGCATTCTCAAAGATATTCAACATGGCCGCATCCATTACGCTTGCCGTAATGAAAAAGACTTAATCAAACATTGCTATGCGATTGAAGCTCTTTATATAGATATCCAGCAAAAAGGTTATAAATCTCAAAAAGAGTTATTCGCCGAAAAACTGATCAATGACCCCATGCAAGCCGAGGAGGAAATAGCAATAAGCATCGGCCGGGATGGTGACTTTCTATTCAGTGATGGTGCACATCGCCTTATAATTGCTAAATTATTGGGCCTGCCTTCAATCCCTGTCAAAATTGCTGTCCGGCATAAAGAATGGATCGACTTTCGTGAAGAATTGGTGCTGTATGCCAGGGATTCGAAAATCTCAAAAAATAACAAGCTTTACCAACCGGCTACGCACCTGGATTTAACTGATATACCTTCTTCGCACGAAAGTCAAAACCGTTTCCAGATTATCAAAAGTAGTACTTCATTTACTAACGGGAGCATGTTGGATATTGGTGCTTGCCTGGGATACTTCTGTCATTGCTTTGAAGACCTGGGATTTGATTGCGTTGCCATCGAGAATGATCAACAGACTGTCTACTTTTTGCAACGCTTGAAGCGAGCTGAGAATCGCCACTTCAAAGTTTTCAGTAACTCTATACTGGATAATCTTGAGATCAGGGATAATCACTTTAATATTGTACTGGCATTAAACATCTTCCACCATTTTCTGAAAACTCAAGGAGATTTTGAGCGCCTGGTCGATTTGTTGAATAATTTACACATGGACGAGATGTACTTCGAATCACACCTCCCGGACGAGTCACAGATGGAAGGCGCATATCAAAATTTTTCTCCGGAAGAGTTTGTTCAATTCATCTTGGCCAATTCGATGCTTGACCGATCCATCTTAATAGACCGGATGAGTGATGGCAGGCCGATTTACAAGCTGTATCGCAGCGAACGAGAATCGCCACATGGAATACCGGTAGGTATGTTTTCTTAATCGAAAATTTTTCTGTATCTACTCAATATTGTTTATGTGCACAATATTCGATAATCAACACGCTGAGACGGCATTATCCATCATTATCATCGCCAGAAATGAAGCCAGGAATATCGCCCGTACAATAGAATCAGTCCTTTCAGCAACGAAAAACTGGCCGCAAGCTGAGATATTGTTGGTCGATTCAGCTTCCACAGATGAGACAGTCGAGATCGCAAAGCACTATCCTATTGGTATTGTCCGCCTGGATCCTTCCTGGTTTCTTTCGGTGCCTGCCGGGCGCCACATCGGCATGCATTACTCACACGGCGATTTAGTTCTGCACATGGATGGTGACATGGAGCTAGACCCAGAATGGGTGGATCGTTCGACCACGTATTTACTTGACCATCCACAGGTTGGTGCAGTAGGAGGATACTACCGGAACATTTATTCGAAAAATGGTCAGGTCGTTGGTGAGCAGGACATTCACCGCGACTTGCAAGATAGGATTCAAGAAGTCAGATATGTAGGCGGGGCTGCGCTGTACCGCCGCTCTGCTATTCAAGCCATGGGAGGCTTCCAGCCGTACATTCGGGGAGAAGAAAGTGTTTATATCAGCCTGGGTATTCGGAAAGCTGGATATAAAGTAATTCAATTACCCTACTTAATGAGCAAGCATTATTGCGTCCCACCTCAATCAATGGCTTACAGCTTGCGCCGGTTAAAATTGGATATGTGGCTTGGCTTCGGCCAGGTGCCGCGTTATTATTGGGGTACGCCTTTATTTTGGACTTACTTGAAGGAACGTGGGGCATTTTTGGTGTACCTTGCCTTGGTGTTGATAACCCTTCTTACACTTTTACTTACCCTATTCACAGGTAAAATTATTTACCTCACCACCTGGCTGCTGATCGAAGTACTCTTTTTAGCCGTATATTTGATCAAAAAGCGTAGCCTGCGAAAAACGATCGTCAGTCTCATTGCTCATACTGGCATCACAATCAGCGCAGTACGTGGTTTTTTAATCAAACCCCGCTATTCAAACATGTATCCGACCAATGTTGAAATCATACAGGTTCAAGCCCGTAACGGAGGCAATTAACTAAGCTCACACCTCTGATGATTATTTCTCCTTAAACTAAACAAACCACACCTAACAAAACTGTAAGGTCCTCCAATCCGCACGAAGTTATTGAGATGGTAGAATTGACAAGAATAAATGATTTATTGGTAAGTATTAATAACTTTGTTTGCGGAGAGAAATGTGAAAAGGGTTCTGTGGCTGACAGTAATCTTTTTCTTCTTGTTACCCCAGGGTGCGGTATTGGGGGCGGACATCAGTCAGCCTGAGAGTATTAGTATTCCAAACGCCGGCTTTGAATTAAATCCAACGGATCCCTACAATGGATGGATTTGGTCGGGTGGAAATTGGACTTGGGACGGGACGGCACATAGTGGTGCCCATTCAGCCCGTATCTACCGCAATGGTGGCGATGAAACGTCAAGTCTATGGTCAGGGTACATTCCTATCCAAGCATCTTCAATTTATACATTCTCTTTCTGGCTACGGAGTGAATCAGCCAGTAAGAATCCCTCGGTGGTAATTTATCAGTATACGAACGGGGAAGCGCAGACCGGTCCCAGGCAGATGGTCTATTCAAACGTTGGCAGTGGAACCAATGGGTGGTTTCAGGTCAATTACCGCTTCCAGACTCTACCCAATACCGCCAAAATAAAGATTCGCTTATATCTCTACACGGATACCACCGGAACATTCTGGTTCGATGATTTCATGCTAGACCAAGGAAATCTGGCATTATTTCCGTTTTCAAGCGGATTTCCAGTGGTGTCATCGGGTTGGGTTTATATGTCCTCCCCATCCGTTGCTGATATCAATAATGATGGCAGCAATGAGTTGTTGATTGGGGCGGATGATGCGGTCAATGGCTGGACCCGCACCGGGAACATCCTGCCTGGTTATCCATTACCTACTAGCGACCGTTATATCTACAACCACCTGGCTGTAGGTGACCTGGATGGAGACGATCGGATGGAAATCGTTGCAGGCACTCGTACGGCAAACCCTCCTGAAGGTCAATGCCGTGTGTATGCCTGGCAGGATGACGGTTCGTTGCTCAGCGGATGGCCTATCGCTGTTGATTGGAATCCATACTACTCAAACAACGACTGCAAGATCACCTCAGTAGTCATGGCGGATGTCGATGGTAACCAACAATTAGAAATTCTCGCCAGTACGACCAACAATGCTTCAGGCAATCCCAATGCGGGCATCTATCCTGTGAATTTATATGCATGGCGAGTAAATGGTACCCTTGTAAATGGCCTGTGGCCCAGCAAGCTCACCGCCGCTGGTTTTTATGGTGCGATTGCTGCTGGCGACATAAACGATGATGGACGAGCGGATGTCATCACCGCACGCGACCATCACCGTCTCAATGCCTATAATGGCTATGGCTATACCCTGAATGGCTGGCCGATCGAAACCTATCTCAATGGCAATGAGGGTGATTATCAAACTGATCAACGCATTGTCTTTGGGAGAAGTGCTCCCGTCTTAGCCGATCTCGATGGGAATAGAACTTCTGAGTTTATTGTCATCGGGAATGTCACCGGTCCAGGTAACATCACCGAGGCACAAAATACTGCCCTGTTGGTGCTTAATTCAGATGGCACGCGCATGTCTGGCTGGGAGATGCCTGCCCTGGGAACTGGTATCCTGACCCAGGAGGATTTACCTCAGAAATCCCCTGCTATCGGTGATATAAATGCAGATGGCTTGCCAGAGATCATTGCCACGACCACCGACGGATGGATTCGTGCATACGATTTGCAAAAGAATGTCTTATGGGAATTCAATTACACACAAGGAGCAACCCTGTTCGCTACTGAGCCTGTCATCGGTGATGTGGATGGTGATATTGCTCTGGAGGTAGTCTTTGGAACCCATGTGCCTGTTGCTGGTACTGATTGGGATGGTCCTGTCGGATTATGGTCGCTAGAAGCAAATGGCACGGTAACATCTGGCTTTCCATTACCCATACCCACCCCAGGCATGGATGCAGCGCCGACCCTGGCTGATTTGGATGGCGATGGCAACCTGGATATCCTTGCTGCCACCATTACCGGGCAGGTGTTCTCTTGGGATACTTCCAACCCGACTTATCCAGCTCGCCTTCCCTGGCCAACTGCACGTCACGACCTGATGCGGACCGGAACCTATTCCGATCCGAACTCGTTTGGGAACAGCCATATCTTTGGATCACCAAATACAGTTCAGCAGGGTGATGTCGCCACCTTTAATATTCATGTGTCGAGCCTGACACCGATATTCGATACGGTGACCCTTGTAGATACCATCCCTTCAGGGATCAGCTATATACCTGGTACGCTCTTCGCCAGCGCAGGAACAGTGACAGAACGACATGGTGTGATTCAGTGGAGTGGCAGCTTATCAGAATCTCTGAGCGTTGATATTTCCTATCAGGTGACAGTAAACACTCGCTCGCCAAAGTTCATTGTGAATACCGTGACCATCGATACGACCATCGAGGGTCTGGTGTATCGCAAGGGATATCTATACGCCAATACCGAAGCGGTTTATCTACCCGTCCTTCAGCCTTGATTGATAAGAATAGCACCAAACCCTGTAAAGCGAATATCCTAAATTTATTGTGAGTCATCAGCGGTGAAGCCAGTTTTTCTGCCTCACATTTCCTCCTTTCGCGTTCAATGGTTGCTAGATGAATAAACCATTCAAGGTAGCTTATTACTTGTCACGCTTTCCACGCTTGTCGGAGACATTCATCTTGCGCGAGATGTGTGCGCTGCGTGAAAAAGGCGTGGATGTCGAGATATTTTCGATCATGTCTCCCCCGCCCACCACCACAATGCATCCACAGGTGCAGACTTTACTCCCTCATGCACACTACAGTGCTTTTTTCTTATCGTTGAAACTAATTTTCGCTCAAATCTATTTTCTTATTAGATCCCCTCGAAGGTATATTAGTGCACTTCGGCGGTTAGCCTGGCAGACTTCGCATGAATTAAAATCATTGGTGATGGCGCTGTTTCTCTTTCCAAAATCTGTGTATTTTGCCTGGCTCCTCAAAGATATGCAGGTAGATCATATTCATGCTCACTTCGTATGGTTGAATGCCGTAGCAGCTCAGGTGGCAGCAGACCTTCTCGGCCTCCCCATCAGCCTGCATGCGCATGCCTGGGATATCTTCCGACGCAACCCAGAATGTGTCAGGCGGCAGATACAACTGGCAACATGCGTCATCACCGTTTCAGAATACCATCGCCAGTTCCTGACTTCGCTTGTGCAGAATCATCTTCTCGATATCCGGATTGTCCATTACGGCCTGGATCCGAATGATTTTATTCGAACAAACCCTGTTCCAAATAACCAGACAGTTCAGATTATTTCTGTTGGCAGGCTGGTTGAAAAGAAAGGTTTCGAGTATCTAATTGAAGCTTGCAAGATGCTCGGCGATAGAGGTATACCCTACCGTTGCCGCATCGTGGGAGAAGGACCTGACCAGCGAATTAACGCGATGATCAGAGAAACCAGCCAAGATGGCAGTATCTCAATGGACGGAGCAAAGAATATTACCGACATCATTGCCTACTATCAAATGAGTGATATTTTCGTCTTGCCCTGTGTGGTGGCGAAATCAGGCGACCGGGATGGCATGCCGAATGTCCTCCTCGAAGCAATGGCAATGCAGCTACCAGTCATCACCACACCTGTGACCGGGAACACCGAATTGATCCAGGATCGTCTGAATGGATTGTTGGTGCCCGAAAGGGATCCTAATGCGCTCGCAGACGCAATCCAGCGATTGATCGGTGACCCAGGGTTGAGAATGAGGTTAGGCGCTGCCGGGCGCCAAACCATCTTGACAGGTTTTGACATCCATTCCACAGCGGTTCTGCTACTGGAGACCTTTAATACTCTACAGAAGTCAGTGCGCAGTTCGAGCTAACATCGTAGTTTTTCTCGTCTCGTCCGATTTTTCTGTCGCCTGAACACAATAGATCATTCACCTTTTGCCACTTATGCCATCAAACCATCTATCATATGCTATTAGAGCAAAGGGGTTGCCTGCATTCAATAACCGTATACGCTCTATCTCCCAGCGCTACGGCTTCTCTCCTGTTAAGATGGAGAATTCTTTACGCCAGTTCATTGGTATTCTCCAACAATACCAGTGTGGTGCGAGTTTCCCTTTAACAGCAGTTGCTTTGAAAAGATACCCTGATTCCATCCAGGCCTTTCAACAAGCACCCGTCGAGTTTTGCGTTCATGGCTATACGCACAAAGATTTCTCTTCCCTGGATCCAGATAAGATCGTTGACCAGCTACACAAGGCCCGCCAGGTTTTTTCCAACACCGGGCTAACAACCACAGGATTTCGCTCTCCATATTTAAGCCGTAGCTCTGACATTTCAAAAGCTCTAGAGACGACCGGGTTTTCTTTTTCCAGCAACCAACCCATTCTCTGGGATATTATTGATGCTACCTCCCTTACCGCCTCTCAAACTGCCAATTTTGGTCATGCAGTCGCCTATTATCAACCCTGGCTGGCGGACGCTCGCTTATCCTTACCCTACCAAATCTATGGTCTGGTCGATATACCGGTGTCACTCCCTGATGATGAAATGTTATTTGATAGGCTCAACCTGTCACACGCTGATGTGGAAAATGCCTGGCAGAATATCCTGACCCAAACTTATCAGCGAGGGGAGTTGTTCACCCTCCAGGTACATCCTGAACGAACCTCCTTGTGTGTCGAGGCTCTTTTAGCGTTGTTATCTCGGGCACAAAGCCTTTCGCCGAAGATATGGATTGCAAAGCTAAGTGAAATTGCTGCCTGGTGGCGAAATCTATCAGCTGCATACATTGAGTTAATCGAGTTGTCAAACAATCAATACAAAGTGAGGATAAAAAGCCCGGTAAGTGCGACTGTGCTCGTCCGTTCGGTCGAGGCTAACGCCCCAACAGAGGTATTCTTCGACAATTATCGATCGGTAAATTCTATCGATTTTACGGTCCGATCTTCTGTGCGTCCGATCATTGGCCTATCACCGAATACTTCTCAGGTATTGGCAAATTTTCTCCGTCAGCAAGGCTTGATCATTGAATTCAACCCACGCCGCGAGCAGTACTCGCTGTATTTCGACCAGGAATCGTTTGATCATTCTCAAGAACGATCAATCGTTGCCGCGATTGATTCCTCTCTGCAACCGCTTGTCAGGCTCTGGCGCTGGCCAAACGGCGCGAAAAGTGCACTGGCGATAACTGGAGACATTGATGCTCTGACTCTATGGGATTTTGGTCTCCGGCTAATCGGAAGCTGAATCTGGTCTTTTCTTAAACATATCTTAAGGAATTGTTAAAGAACACAAAGGTTGCTCGAGAATTCACAGGCGAGCCAGAAGTTTACCCAGGATTGGTACTACACTAAGGGACATGTTGAATAGCACCGTTATTTTACAAGCAAGCCAAGATGCTGAATGGGATAGCTTTTTATCCGCGCATCCAGCTGGTCATTACACACAAAGCAGCCTGTGGGGGCAGCTCAAGGCCAGGTTTGGTTGGCAAGTGATACGCATCCTGATCAAGGATACTGACCAGATAGTTGGCGGAGCACAAATCCTGACACGTCATCTTCCGATCTGGGGGCATATCGGTTATATCTCCAAAGGCCCTGTGGTACATCCAGATCATCCGCAAGTGATTCAGCTGATTCTTGATGAAATCAGTACCCTTGCCAGGAGAGAAGCAATCTTTCTGGTCAGCATTCAGCCACCGGTTGACACACAAACATATTTAGACATCCTTATAAAAAATAGCTACAAGGTAAGCAGCTATTACGTTATTCCACCTTGTACGGTGGTCATCGACCTGACCCAATCAGAAGACGAGCTGCTCAGCCACATGAAACGGACGACCCGCCAGAATATACGCGCAGCCCAAGCCAGGGGTGTAATAATCAAGGAAGGTAGTTCAGCTGATCTGCCGGCTTTCTGCCAGCTTAAGCAAATGACCGAATCACGCAGTGAATTTGTCCACTACGACCAATGCTATTACGAGGAGGCCTGGCACCAATTAGCTCCAGGTGGCAACATGAAGCTTTGGCTGGCATACTTTGAGGAAGAGTTGTTGGCCGGCTTGATGGCGATCTACTTCGGTCAGTGGGTGGTGTATGCCTGGGCAGGCTCGACCCGCCTTTATCCTGAAAAACGACCCAACGATTTGCTCTTCTGGCATGCTATGCTCTGGGGCAAGGAACAGGGTTACCATTATTGCGATCTGGGAGGAATATCACCCATCGTCGCAGATGCGCTGTTGCAAGACCGAGAACCACCGGATTGTAAGGAAAAAGGGATCGCACGCTATAAACTGGGTTTCGGTCCGATGCACACCTTTCCACCAGCTTACGACAATATATTCCTCCTCAAACCGAAATGGATGGTTCGTAAAGCCATTGCCTTCGCGTGGGGTAAGGATCGGAAATTCGTCAGCCAGCTGATACGTGGTGTGAAGCGTTAATTGTGGATAAACCTTAAAAAAGTGATGCGAGCTCGACGCCATTGTATGATCGTTTTCAATGAATATCCGCTGGGAGAGACCCGCGTTCAACGCCAAGCCGAAGCCCTTTTAAGAAACGGTTTTGAAGTAGATGTAATTTGTAAGCGTTTAGCTGGCCAAAAGCCTGTGGACAGGTATAAAGGGGTGCGGATATTTCGCGAGAAGTATCATCTCGCCATGCCACTATTAAAAACTGGAAGCTTATGGCAGAGATTCCTGGATTATTTCCGTTTCTATTTTTCTGCGTCCGCCCGCTTGAACTTGTTATCTTCTCAAGAGCAGTACGATTCAATCCAGGTCCATAACTTGCCCGATTTCCTGGTCTTTTGTGCTTATAAACAAAAAAAGCGTGGCGTACCAATTATTTTAGATTTGCACGACCTGATGCCCGAGTTTTTCGCTGGCAGGTTCAGTGAGAGCAGCGCCTTGTTATCCAGGCTTATCCTCTGGCAGGAGAGAAAATCCTGTAACTTCGCCGACCATGTGATCACCGTCAGCGAGCATTGGCGCCAGGCTTTGATCAAGCGCGGTGTGCCTCCTTCAAAATGTAGCCTGGTGATGAATGTGGCTGATAGCACCATCTTCCATCCCCGGGATAATCTGCCATATAAAAAGCAGCAAGGTCATGGATTTCGTCTTATCTACCATGGCAGCATGGTACGCAGATACGGAATTGACCTGGTAGTGCAGGCGGTAAATCAGCTGCGTGAGGAAATTCCAGGTATTCACTTATCCCTGATCGGCCAGGGTGAGTTCCTACGCGATGTCATTGCAATGCTAGATGAGCTGAAGCTTCATAGCCACGTTAGCATCGAGCCAAAACACCTTGCTGAAGAGCTACCTCAGATGATCCTGGCCTGTGACTTGGGAATCGTGCCTTACCGCAATGATGTTTTCACCGATGGGCTGCTGCCAACAAAATTGATGGAATATGCCGCCTTAGGGCTACCCGTCGTGGCCTCCCGGACAACTGCTATGCGTGATCATTTCAGTGGTATGAACGTTGATTTCTTTGAGCCGGGAGATGTTGCCGACCTGTGTCGAGTAATCCGCTCGCTCTATCAAAATCCGGCTCAGCTCGCAGACCTGCGAAAAGGGTGCCGGGGTTATCTTGAACGCTATGATTGGTCGAAGATCAGCTCAGAATATGTCAGCCTGGTCAAAAACATTGACACTTACCAAGCCGTTTGATCAGAGAATTTACAAGCATAGGTCATCTGAATTCACCTTAAGCCATGCCAATAAAGATAGTTAATACCCTGAACGACCTCATCTGGCGAGATTTTATTGAAGCGCAACCACAGGCGAACGTCTATCACACACCAGAGATGTTCCAGGTGTTTTCCAATGCTGAGGGTCATCAACCTGCGTTATGGGCTGCGATCAAGGATGATGGTACTCTTTTGGCAATGTTGCTGCCAGTTCAGGTAAGTTTGCAAAATGGTTCACTTCACGCTTGGACTACCCGAGCAGTCGTCTACGGCAGCGTCCTTACCATCCAAGGGGAAGACGGGGCAGATGGACTACGTTTTTTGTTGCGCGAATACAATACATTCGCACGAGGGAAATTCCTCCTCACTGAGCTGCGCAACCAGTCACCAATCGACTCTATCCAACCCGTTCTCAGCGAGTGCGGTTATGCTTTCGAGGAGCACTTAAACTACCTGGTGAATCTCGACGTTTCAGAAGATGTGCTCTGGCATGGTCTGTCAAAAAGCTGCCGGCAAAGAGTGCACATTTCGATTGACAAGGGCACAATTGTACAAGAAGTGTCAGATTCTGATCAATTGGAAGCTGCCTATGGTAAATTACAAAGCGTTTACCAGCGTGTCCATGTGCCATTGGCACACATTAGCCTGTTTAAAGCAGCATTGGATATATGCAGCCCACTTGAGATGTGTAAGGTGTTTATCGCTAGTGTGGATAATACATGTATTGGAGCTTGTTTCAACCTCATCTATAACGGCCGAATGCATGCCTGGTATTCAGGGTCAGATCGGGCATATGCTGCGTATAATCCTAATGAATTACTAAAATGGCACTCCTTTTTGTGGGGCAAGGCGCATGGATGCCATACCTTCGATTTTGGCGGTGCGGGAAGACCAAATGAAGCGTACGGACCGCGTGCCTTCAAAGCAAAATTCGGCGGTGAATTGGTCAATTACGGTCGCAATGTCTGTGTCCATTCACCACTACGTTATCAGATCAGCAAAACGATTTACCGTGTAGCAAGAAAAATATCAACGACAAGCCCGAAGCCGTGTCAACCATTCGCTAAGCAGGTCAATAATATATTCATGTATTTAGCATATAATCGTCCCAACCCACCATTTATTGGTATAACGAAGGGTAACCAATGAAACATTCGACCTCTGAGCTCAAGAGTAAGGAATGCCAGGTGCTGTCTATCCCAAATATCAGAACGGAGAAGGGCGTTCATTCTGGTAACAATCTGCCCCTTCTCACCCAAATTCGATTATTCTTTCGAAGGCATCTAGACCTCGAAGCCAGGCGTAAGATAAAACGGGTTTTATTTCTTAATCGCTTATGGCAGCCAGAGCAAGTAAAAAATCATAATGCAATCGATCAGGACCAGATCCTACTTGAACGCCTCAACCTCCAAGCAGGTGATCGGGTTAGAATACGCTCGAGGGAGGAAATATTGGCGACTCTCGATGAGGAGGGTAAGCTGAAAGGTTGCAGCTTTATCGACGTTATGTGGCAGTATTGTGGTACAACCCAGAAAGTATTCAAGCCTGTACATCGCTTTGTGGACGAGCGTAATTACCAGGTGAGAAATGTGCGCGGCATGGTTCTGCTTGAGAATGTGATGTGTGACGGTACGGGCTTTTACGGCAGCTGTGACCGGTCATGCTTGTTCTTCTGGCGTGAGGAATGGTTAGAGAAGCTAGCAGAATAAGAATTTTATGATATGCTAAGCCATACATATGATAACCACTCAACAAATAACAAAATTACATTTTCACCTTGGATTTAATTCGTTGGTAAAAAGACGGATTTTACTTCTACCGATCTTGTTCTTGTGCCTGATTGTGGGCATCGGATTATTGGAAGATTTTCCCAATCTCCTCGTGCTGCTCCTTTCAAGACCGGCAACAATCGAACAAACTTACACACCAACCCAGTTATCCACCAGCGCTGATGTCTCGGCGGTTATCAATGCAGTCAGCAAGGATCGAATTCTCACAGATCTTCGTCGGTTGACGGGCGCCGAACAGGTCTGCCTGGATCACGGTTGCTTTACCATTACCAACCGTATGACGGGTAGTGTAGGATTGCAGTGGGCTCAAGACTACGTGGTTGAGCAGCTGACCGGCCTGGGATATTCTGTTCAAATCCAGTCCTGGTCGCGGGATGGCTATCATGATGAGAACCTCATCGTCCGAAAGCAAGGTATAGTTTCCCCCCAGGATGAAATCTATTTCGTCGCCCACATGGATGGTGTTAACGTGCCCGCCGCAGATGATAACGGCAGTGGTACGGTTGACCTGCTGGAGGTTGCCAGGATGGTCAGCCGCCGTGATTTTGAAAAAACCATCGTTTTGCTGTTTTCTTCTGGTGAAGAACAAGGTACCCAGGGTGTGAGTTATTACCTCGATCATCTAACTCCGGAACAGCTGGCTGCAATCAAATACGTGGTCAATGTTGACATGGTTGGATATGATAATAACCAGGATGGCATAATGGAGCTTTTCAATGGCGACCAAGATCAGGATTTTGTCCAGTTCTTGGCTGATATCATTGCGAGCTACCATATTAATCTAACACCTCAGATCGTTTCAGACTGTGGCTGAGGGGATGAAGGCCCCTTCCGTGCGAAGGGTCTCATTGCAGCAGTTCAGATCCAGGACTACAACGGTGAGAGAAATCCGAACTATCACAAAATCGGCGATGATGTCTCGCACATTAACTTCGATTACCTGTTTAGGCAAGCCAGGGCGAGTGCAGCATTTGCTTGCGAGTTGGCTGAAATCATTCCATTGGATGTCCGAATGGTTCTACCGGTAGTAATCTTTCAAGATTTCTAACACAAAATCTTGCCCGTTACCAGATTCGAAAACCTTCCGGATTGGAAGGTTTTTTGTTTTAAGCGGTTTTATTATCTAGACCATTTATATCAATCACGCATTGAGGTGTAATCTTGCGCTGTTATGATGTTCGAAGGTCCGGTCTATTAGTAGATGATTATTCTTATGACGATATATAATGGCTATGCGCATCATAAAGGGCCGGGGTAAGATATGTAATTTTCTATCGGGATGGTTATTCGTTATCTGCTTTGTAAATAATTGAACGGCATCGTCAGCATGAATCAAATCCACGTATCTAGATAAGTGATTCAAATAGATCAAACGACTATTTTATATTAGGAGTTGACAGAGATAAAAACCAATCCTATAATATCAAATAGGACTAAATATATCCGATAAAATCGGGGGTAAGACCTATTCATTGCTCTCTGGCATGGAGAAAAATATATGACAACGATTTCATCAAAAGATTGTCTCTCGCTCCCATCTTCAGGTAAGGGTCCGGGTGTCTTGGTTCTGCACGCCTGGTGGGGGCTAAATGACTTCTTTCGGGGTACCTGTAATAGGCTGGCGCAGGCAGGTTTTGTAGTTCTTGCGCCTGATCTATTTGCTGGACAGATTGCTCAAACTATTGAAGAAGCAGAGCAGCACAAGTCGGCGTGGGATGAAGAGCATGAAGTACCGCAAATCATCTTGCCGGCTGTAGACAATTTGCGGGAACATCCAGCTGTTGTTGGTCATGGCTTGGGGATCATCGGATTTTCAATGGGAGCTTATTGGGCGTTATGGCTGGCCCAGAAAAGACCTGAGTTGATCCGCTCCGTTGTTTTATTTTATGGCACCAATGGTGGGGGTGGTGACTTCCAGAAATCGCGGGCCGCTTATCTTGGTCACTTCGCTGAGCTGGATCCTTATGAGTCCGGATCCGGGATTCAGGAGCTGGAAAAGACTTTAAAAAAAGCACAACGGCCAACCAACTTTTATACCTATCCCGGCACCAGCCACTGGTTCTTTGAGCAAGATCGTGCAGATGCGTATGATGCTCAAGCTGCCGGGCTTGCCTGGGATCGAACGTTAGCCTTCTTGCTTGGTACTTTAGTGTCGGCGTGATCAAGCTGTGCTTTTCACACACCAAATTCTCGATGCAGCGATTGTTGCTCGATTTTCCTGATCACCTTAGCCGGATTCCCCACCACCACGGTATTTGCTGGGACACTGCGTGAGACAACCGCCCCCGCACCTACCACGGCATTCTTTCCGATCCTTACCCCAGGCAAGAGGATGGCACCGCCCCCGATCCAAACATTGTCTTCAATTAATATCGGTTTGGCGACTTCCCACCCTTGAATGCGCGATTCAGCCTGGAGGTGATGAGCTGCGGTATATATCTGGACAGCCGGTCCAAGCATGACATGATTACCGATATGCACTTTATTGCAATCCAGGATAGTACATAAAACGTTCAAATATACATATTCGCCGATGTATATGTTCTGACCATAGCAGCAATAGAACGGTGGCTCGATGATCGAATCCCGGCCGACATATCCTAACAGCTGAGAGAGGATAATAGTTCCATCATTTGGTGCTTCCGCCAAGTTGAAAAGGCTAACGAGTTCCTTGGCCTTCTGGCGTTCAAGCACTAAGGCAGGGTCGAGACAGTTGTAGGTTTCACCTGCCAGCATTTTCTCTTTTTCGGTCAAGTTATTCATATAATTACTCCCCTATCCTTCCTGGTCTCTTGATTAAGTTGATTCGGAAGCTGAAAACTGAAAAATCAAGACCACCCTAATTACGGTAAACAACATCTCCCCACATATCTTCGTCAGTGGCGGTTCCAATTATAAAATTCTATGCTAACTGGCTTCCCTTATTACAGTATACAGAAAAGTGAAGAGTTATTCAAGAACATTCGTAAAGATTAACAACTCAGCTGCACTATAAGATAGTGTGTCGAACGTTATTAAAGAGCTATCAGAAGTTTATATCGATCCGAGGGGTTGATAACTAAACAGAATATCCTCCAGATGAATAGGATTCAGTTACGAGGAGTCTAAAAAACCTAACCCCTCTCCCACCTGGATGAGGGGATGTGACTTATTGATCATCAGCCGAAGTTAAAATAATGATGTGCAAAATACTTCGTTGACAATAGGTGAGTATCCCTTATGCCGGCGATGCTTCAGGTTTGTATTCAATCGTCCCACGCATGCGGATAACGACGCCCACCGCCAAGCCCAAAGACAGCAAGTAAATTGCCCCGAAGATGGTCAGAAAACCCTTCGAGAGGCTGAAAGCTAGCACCAAAAAGATGGCGAATAACACAAATTGCAACCAGATCCAGGTGCGCAGCCTGCCCAGGTATGCCACATCCGAACCTTGCTTACTCGCCAGGAAGAACAGGTTGATGATGAAGAGACCTAAGAAGAGGAATTCTGCTGGTTGCATCAAGGTCATCCACCAGGAAGAGGGCGAAAACCTGCTCCACAAGTTGAGATAGTAAGAGTAAGGCCATAAGATCGCCACACCATCGAACCAAAATATCAGATCGAGCAGAATATGTAAAAGTATACCGATCCCCAACCCGATGCCCAGATTAAGCCAACGCGGGCGTTTTGTGATCAAACTCACCAGCCCGAAGACAGCGATCACAACCGCGATAGCGATCAAGCTATGCGTGAAGGTGCGGTGCAACCCTGTAGTTGGCAACTTAGCCACGGTTGCCACCGCTACCGTAAGGTTATCTGCGTCGGGTAGGATGCTCCCAAGCACGATCCCCAGCATCAACCAGGTGCGGTTCGGAGTCCACTTGCGTACTGCGTTACTGATCAATCCATGAATCCCCGCCTGAGCCATATACACCTCCTTCGTTTTCGGGTGTGGTAACCACACGATATGAATTGTTTCCACATTTGTTATAAAAAGTATATAACGAAAATTAAATAATTGCATTTATATGGAAACTCAGTTGGTGTAACATTCTTTCTGT
>PQAL01000034.1 GCA_003105035.1 Anaerolineales bacterium
TTCGACTGGCATCATATACCCCATTAACCATACATCCAGTCGCAGGTCATCTGCCAGGCCCCGCAGCAATGACATGGCTGCATGGGTATGGGCGTTAACCAAGCCAGGCATGAGCACTTTACCCAGACAGTCAATCATTTGTTCGGCAGCGTACTGCTCGCAGATGTCTGTTTCGTGTCCGGTAGCCAGGATTTGGTCTGCCTGGATGGCAATCGCACCCGGCTCATAGAGGGTTAAATCTGCATCCATCGTCAAGAGGATAGCATTTTTAAGGATCAGGTCAGCTTTAATTGTCATGGGGTATCCTTCGAATCATGTCCAAACTCTGGTGATAGGCCCAAATAGGTGCATATTCCGGTGGACCTGCATATCTACGCGAATATCGTTTCGTTTCGAGAGGTGTGATCAATACCAACAGGATTTCTTGGTAATTCTCTTGAGGAATTAATGCTACACCCAAACCCACATCGGCTTGGTGTGATACACGGCAGGCATCTGCAAGGTCATGTAATCGTTCCATGGATGGCAGCTCGGTTATCACCTGACCACCTGAAAATGGGCCATGTGTGGATGCCAGACGGCGTATAATATTGCCTTCCAGACCATACTCAAGCACAGTCAGGGTCCAATTGTTCTTCGACACGGATTGCATGGTCACTTCTTCCAGTGTGTCCATGTCGATCCCGTAAACGCACTCGCCCAGGCGTTCACGCAATCCAGCTTCAACAGGGATTATCAGTAAATTGGCAGCTTCTTCAGAGTCAGCTTTCACCGTGATGCGTACATCCACCTGTCCTGAGTGGGCGGCCAGGCCTACCGTGGGATTCTGCATCCTCTCATAATCTCCAATCAAATCGTCAATTTGCGATTCACCGATGCCGACCGTGTGGATCACCCTGGTTTTAATCATTTGAGACAAGCCATAATGCTGGCGGAGGTAGGGAATGACCGTTCGCTCGACCAATGTCATCATTTCACTCGGTACTCCCGGGAGGGTGATGATAACCTGAGATTGCTTTACAAAGACGAAAATTGGTGCCGTTCCAACAGGGTTTTCAAAGGCTATCGAGCCTTTCGGGATATATGCCTGGCGGCGATTATTTTCAGTTGGAAAGCGACCAAGCCGTTGGAAGCGGGCTTTTATTTGCTCCCATAACTCAGAACGGAATTCCAACTCAACACCGACAGCCATCGCTACCGCTTCACGGGTTGGATCATCTACGGTAGGACCCAGACCTCCCGTGGTGAGAATAATTTCACAGCGGGCTAATGCCTCCTGGATGACCTGGGCGATACGTTGGGCATTGTCTCCAACGGTGGTTTTTCGGAATAAATCGATGCCTGCATCACGCAGCGATTGGGCCAGGAACCGGGCATTCGTATCGACAATATCGCCGAGTAAGATTTCTGTCCCGATGGTGATAATTTCTGCGGATGGCATCAACACTCCAGTAAATTCGTATGCGCAGGATAGCCTATGAATATGCCATCATGCGTATAGTAATATGTCTTTACACAACATTATACTCGTGGATTAAACGACCTTCAGAAAACCTGGCGTAATCAAGCATGGAAATATCCATCGATAAAGCTTGACCATCCAGGATGACCTCAGCCATTAATTTTCCCGCAATCGGTCCATGCATGAAACCATGACCAGAAAATCCCGTAACGATATAATAGCCGTCGATAGGGGTCTTGCCGAAAATCGGGTGAGCGTCGGGAGTTACCTCATATAAGCCAGCAAGCCGGGAGGCAAGCCCTACATGCTCTAATATTGGCAACCGTTCGATTGCTGCTTCCATGTGGGCCAATTCCCATTCAGGATCGACATTCTGATCATAGCCGGGAGCCTGATTTGGGTTGGACATCCCAGTAAGCAGACCTGGCCCCTCTGTATGGAAATACAATGACCTGGCGAAATCGATGACAAATGGGAAATCCACAGGAAGCTCAGGGATGGCTGTCGTGGTCAGCCATTGCCGGCGTACAGGTATGACAGGAACGGGGAGCCCCACCAGTGCACCAGTCTGGCCTGACCAGGGACCTGTAGCATCAACGATCACAGCAGCGGAGATAGACCGGGAGGGGGTTTCTACAGTGGTTACCTTCCCAGAATGGGCAGTTATTGCGACCACTGGAGATGAAGTTAAGGTTTTTACTCCCAGGTGTTGGGCTGCACTGATATATCCCATTACAACACTGTTAGGATCGACCAGGCCATCCATCGGGTTAAAACTTCCCCCTATTACATCATCCAGCCGCATGAGAGGAAGCATATTCCGTACCTCATCACCGGTCAGCCATTGGGTACACGCCCCTAATCGGTTCTGCATTTCTACATTGTGCTCGAATACCCGCACTTCATCCGGCCTGGTTAGCAAGAAAAGATACCCTGTCGTACGCAAGTTAATATCCTGCCCGATCTCTTCGCGAAACCTCTCGAGCATAGGCAAGGATAGCAGCGATAAGCGGACATTCACTTCCGTGCCAAACTGGTAACGTACACCTCCAGCACACCTACCCGTAGCGCCGGTACCGAAAAAGTCTTCTTTTTCGAGAAGGACGATATTTTTCTGACCGCGTAGCGCCAGGTGATAAGCTGTGCTGGCACCCATCACTCCGCCGCCAATGATGATCACATCCGCTGTGGTTAATTGTTTCATTTACTGATCCGTCCGGAAATTAAATGCGTGGGGATAATTCTACCACCCACGCATGCATTCATTATCATTTATTCATTAGCAGTTCGCAACAACCTGCTCGATAAAGTTGGTCTATTCAATTCCCAAATATGCTTTTTGTACCATCTCATTGTTTCGCAGGTTTTCAGCTGAGCCGCTTAATATAATTTCACCAGTCTGTAAAACATACCCTCGATCCGCCACAGATAATGCTGCGCGGGCGTTTTGTTCCACAAGTAAGATTGTTGTTCCAGTCCGATGCAATTCCTGGATTGTATCGAATATGATATCGACCAGGACCGGCGCTAATCCCATGGAGGGTTCATCCATAAGCAGAATTTTCGGATCTCCCATCATCGCACGCCCGGTAGCCAGCATTTGTTGCTCACCACCACTTAGCGTGCCACCCACTTGCTTGCGACGTTCTTTAAGCCGTGGAAACAGGCTGAATACCCGTTCCATATCTGCGGCAATCTTCTTTTTGTCCTTCTGGGTATAGGCACCCATTTCTAAGTTTTCAGTGACTGTGAGCCTGCCAAAGATCTGCCGTCCTTCCGGCACCTGAACAATGCCTTTCATGACGATATCACATGCTTTATAACCAGTAATTTCTTCTCCCGCGAGGCGGATGCTACCCGGTCGGGGACGAAGCAAGCCACTGATCGTCTTGAGCGTAGTGGATTTACCCGCGCCATTCCCGCCGATCAGAGTTACGATCTCAGCCTCATCAACGGTGATGGAGATGCCTTTAAGGGCATGAATATTGCCATAGTAGGTATGGACATTTTCAAGTTCTAGCAGTGACATAGTGGCTTCTCCATCAATCAGCTGCGATAGTTTCTGCAGGTTGGCTCGGTTTGGTTGTGGTCATGATCCCATCTGCGGAACCTCGACCAAGATAGGCTTCGATCACAGTGGCGTTTCGTTGGATTTCTGCTGGAACACCTTCAGCAATTTTTGCTCCGTAGTCCAACACGGTGATTAACTCGGATATGCCCATCACGACTCGCATCTGGTGTTCGATTAGCAAGATAGTGATTCCGAACTCATCCCGCAGCTTTCGTATTAGCAGCATCGTTTCCTGGGTTTCACTCGGATTCATGCCTGCAGTGGGTTCATCCAGAAGGAGTAGTACAGGCTTACTTGCTAATGCTCGGGCGATTTCGAGACGGCGCTGGGCACCATAAGGTAGGTTTTTGGACAGTAGATCACCTTGCCCTCCCAGACCCATAAAGCGCAACAGGCGCAAGCTTTCTTCCAATGCTGCAGCTTCCTCATTACGAGTGCGTTTATCGCGTAGGATTCCGCCAATGATGTTTGAATGAAGATGTGGATGCATCCCAACCAGGATATTTTCAACCACGGTCATGTTCTTGAAAAGACGGATATTCTGGTAGGTGCGTGAGATGCCGCGTTTGGTTACACGATCTGTAGAAAGTCCGGTAATTGGTTTCCCCTGTAAGAGGATATCACCCTCTTCAGGGTTGTAGAAACCTGTTACGCAGTTGAAGAAGGTTGTTTTACCGGCTCCATTGGGCCCAATGATGCTCTGGATGCCATTTTCCTTCACTTCCAGATCCACTTCGCGGACTGCAACCAATCCACCGAATCGCTTCGTAACTTTTTTAGCTTCAAGAATAGCCATGTTATTTTCCTCCTGCTTCCCCGACATTCAGCGCCTCGGTGACTGGTAGGTCTGGTATGGCTTCTTGTTCATGTAATTCCAGCTTGCGGCGTGCCTCGGGCCATAATCCTTCCGGGCGAAAGAGCATCATAGCAACCAGCGCTAAACCATAAAACCAATACTTGAATTCTTCAAACCCGCTGAGCATGGCAGGCAACCCCACCAGGACTAAGGCACCAACAAATACACCTGGGATACTGCCCATTCCCCCGATGATGATCATCACCAAAACGTTGATGGACACAATAAATGTCATACTGTGGGGATAGACTGAGGTTAATTTGGCAGCTCCAAAGGTGCCAGCTAAACCAGCAAACAACGCCCCGGTGGAGAAAGCTAACAGCTTGGTCATCACCAGGTTGATTCCCATAGCTTGTGCGACATCTTCATCCTCGCGCAGAGCCATCCATGAGCGACCCAGGTGGGAATCTTTGAGACGCCAGGCGATAAAAGCAATGATCACGATTCCTACCAGGATTATGTAGTAGAGCTTTTGTAAGGTATCCAATGTCAGTGGACCGAATTTTGGTTGAGCAATCTGTTGGATGCCTTGTGTGCCTCCGAGGAATGACTTTAGCCAGTCAGATAGTGCCAGAAGCCTGACGATTTCTCCAAACCCGAGGGTGACAATCGCCAGATAATCACCACGCATACGCAACACAGGTAAGCCGAGGATGATACCAGCCAACCAGGTGACCACTAACGCGACTGGTAGCGCCTGCCAAAATGTCCATGCACCTAGCTGGGAGGTCAGTACACCCACCGTGTAAGCCCCGATCGCATAAAATGCGACATATCCCAGATCTAATAGGCCAGCATAACCAACCACAATGTTTAACCCCAGGCCCATAATGATAAAGTATCCAGTTGTATCCAGGATCTCGCTATAAAAGATTCCCAGAGCGTAAGGAAGGGAAAGCAAAATGAGGCCCAAGCCAATATACAGGATAAATTTATTCCTTTTTACCACCTTAGGAGATTTCGCAACCGCAGGACCTCTTTGTCGACCTTTTAGATAAAAAGTCAAACCGAAGGCAACTGCAAAAACGAATACAGCACCAATAATACTCAATCCTGTGGTAGCAAACATAAACCTAGTAAGAACAAAAGAAAACGGCTGGATCTTGAATAAATCGATATATAACACCTGATCTCTTAAGGTTCCTAAAGCAACTACCCACAAAATTGCCTGGATCATCGCAGCGCGCAATCGACTAGGTAGGAGGAAGATCCCGCAGGTTGCCACACAAACAACAGCAAATAACAGCGGCGGAACAAATACGCCGAGAGGGAGTGGTATTCCCATCGTTAGCATTTCGAACAAAGCTGGAGAGGCATTTACAAACATGTTGCGAATGCCAGTGTAGGTACCGAGTAATATCAATATGGTTAAGAATAAGCCACTGATTAAACCTATCAGGGCACTTGTTCCCACCAAGATCGACCTACGAGTATTACTGGAACCTCTTAAGAACATATAAGTCAACATGACCATGGGTGTGAACAGGATGACAATTCCGAAACTGATCACCCCGATTATGACATACGTGTCTCCGAAGGCTTCCACCAGACCAACCAGCGCGACAAGCAGACATATGCCTCCTGCGAGGACACCATTGTTTATGGCTTTTTTCCAGATTGAAGATGTCTCTGTTTTCATATCTGGCTCCTTAGGCTTTCGTCTTACTTATCCGCTCACCCAATAAACCGGTAGGACGGAAAATTAGAATTAATACGAGGATAGCAAATGCAATGCCATCTTTAAGCTGGTTCGGAGCCGGGATGCCAAGCCCACTCAGGAACAAGTTCGGACCCAGCGACTCGAGCAGACCCAGGATCATGCCTCCCAGCCAAGCACCCACAACGTTTCCGATACCACCCAGCACCGCAGCAGTGAAAGCTTTTAAGCCCGGTATGAAACCCATGAAATAGTGAACATTTTGATAGACGAGGGCGTATAAAACCCCTGCTAAACCAGCTGATGCACCGCCTAATCCAAATGTAAATACGATGATACGGTCGACATCAACCCCCATCAAGGCAGCAACCTCTTTATCTTCTGAGACAGCCCGCATGGCCTTACCGGTTTTGGTAAATTGGACTATTGAATAGAGTAATAACATCATGAAAAATGCGGATAGGATGACGACCGCGTCGGTTTTTGGGATGGTAACTGGGCCAATTGTCCAGGTACCCGCTAAGGCATCCAAATTCGGGTATGTTTTTATATTTGCACCATAAAAACCTTTAAACGTATACTGCAAGAAAAAAGAAGCGCCAATGGCTGTGATCAATGGAACCAATCTTGGTGCATAGCGTAGTTTGCGATAGGCAACTCGCTCAAGCAAAAGAGCAACCGTGCTTGAAACGGTGACAGATACTATTGTGATCAAGCCGAGGCTTATTAACGGATGGGAGTTATAAAATCCTGTATTATTAAGGTAAATTGCCAGAAAAACAGCTGTGAAAGGTCCACTCATGAATACTTCACTATGGGCGAAGTTGATCATGCGCAGGATACCATAAACAAGGGTGTAACCAAGAGCAATAAGAGCGTAGATCCCACCAAGTTTTAAGCCTCCAATAACCAGGTAGATCCATTGTTCAGCGGTGTATTGTGCTGCTTGCAAGGTGCGAATCGTACCGATGATGATCGCGGCAGCAATAACCACACCAATCCCCCAGACCACGAGGTCCGTAAACGTGACTGTCCGGCGCCATCTTTTTAGCATAGCAACCTCCAAGGAATAAGAAAAAAAGGAGGGACGAGGGCTTGCCTCGCCCCTCCTAATGCTGATGGGACTAAGTCCGTTGTGGTTTTTATGGCCAGATCTTCTCAGGTGGGTACTGACCAGTGTGGTACTCGTAGACAGCGATCTTGGGATCAGCGCAGTCTCCCGTTGGAGTGCAGGTCAAATTACCAGTCAAACCCTTAAAATCCTTGGTGGCATACATGCAATCGCGTAAACCCTGGCGGGGTATATGCAGTGTGCCATCACTATCCTTAACAGTCACCTTATTGACGCAGGCGAAAATCATATTCATTGCGTCGTAGGCATGGGCATGGAAGATACTGATTGGCACAGTGCCGAATTTGGCTTGATATTCAGGCAGGAATTTAGCAGCATAATCCGGACCATAGGCAGAAGTGTCGGGGCTAGAAGCAAACACACCTTCAACCGCATCACCAGCACCCTTCATCACGTCGGTTGAGAACATGCCATCAGCACCCATCAGGTAAACATTCTCAAGGCCAGGTGTGGTGCGTGCCTGGCGAATGATCTGCGTTCCAGCTTGCACGAAGATCGGGTGGTAGATCAGCTCAGGAGAGCCAGCAGCGATGCTCGTGAGAACACCACTCATGTCTGTCTGCTGTGGATCAACCGATTCCTGAGCAGTGATGGTACCGCCCAGTTTGGTGAAATTGTCAGCAAAAACCTGTTGAAGCTGTTGGGCGTAAATACTTCCGTCATGGATGGTTGCAGCTTTAGTTACCTTAAGGAAATTATAAGCAAACTCTGCGGCAGCCTTGCCCTGGACTGAATCACTATGGGCGGTACGTAGGTAACCCGGCCAGTTGTTTTCATTGCCTTTAAGGGTCAGGTCAACAGCGGTATTGGATGGGGATATCACCGTGAAACCGGCCTTGGACCACAGGGGGATAGCCACGCGAACGGCGCTTGAGCAGGAAGTACCAAGAATAGCAACAATGGATGGATCGGCAGCTAATTTGGTGCCTGCGCTCTGACCACCTTCAGCACTGCAGCCTTCATCGGCACCATCAAACTTAATGTCGTGGTCGAGAAGTTTTCCACCAACATCTTGAATGGCGACTTCGGCGCCATTACGCGAGTCAGTGCCAAGAGTGGCATCACTACCTGAGATTGCTAGTGCATAAGCAAGGTGGACTGGTTCGCTGGGAGCAACAGTCACGCAGCCGATCGAATCTGTACATGTATATGCCTGTCCACCGCATGCAGCTAAGAGCATGCTTAAAATCATTAATAGGGAAACGATCCCAAATATACGCTTACTCATGTTTTCTCCTCCAAGAACAAAGCAAGATTGATTTACATTTTATTTTTATTTAAAATGAGGTTTTTCATTATTAAACTATTCGAATTGCACACCTCCTTCTAGATTCCTGTTGGAATCGTGATCTCGGTTATACAATCAAATCCTTCAACAGACAATAATTTAATCAGCGCTGCTGGGATCATCCCCCAAGATGAAAATTTGATGAATTTTAATGGTCATACGACTAACCGTCAAGGGTACGCGCTCTTTCAAATAAAATATTACTGAATGATAATCGTTCCCTCA
>PQAL01000035.1 GCA_003105035.1 Anaerolineales bacterium
TCTTCCATCATCCTGTGGGGACCACCCGGTTCAGGCAAGACCACCCTGGCGATGGTCATCGCCAACCTGACCAAGTCACATTTTGATACGTTATCGGCAGTTCTGGCAGGCAAAGCTGAGCTTAAGGAAGTACTGGGAGCTGCCACAGAACGCCGTAAGCTTTACCAGAAAAGGACCATCCTGTTCGTAGATGAGGTGCACCGCTGGAATAAGGCTCAGCAGGATGCACTCCTTCCGCATGTGGAAAACGGCGCGGTGACGTTCATCGGGGCTACTACCGAAAATCCATACTTCGAAGTGATTGGCGCGTTGGTATCTCGCTCGCGCGTCTTCCAACTGCGCCCATTAGGGGATGCTGATGTCCACTTGCTGCTTGAGCGCGCCATCCAGGACGTGGAACGCGGCTATGGCAGTCGCAAGATCGAAGCGGACGATGACGCCCTCGAGCACATCATCCATGTGGCTGGGGGCGATGCCCGCAATGCCCTGAACGCCCTTGAGCTGGCAGTAGAGTCCACTCCACCCAATGAGCAGGGTGTCATCCATCTCACCCTTGGCGTTGCCCAGGATTCGATCCAGCGTCGCGCCGTCCTGTATGATAAGGATGGGGATGCCCACTATGACACGATATCAGCCTTCATCAAGTCGGTGCGCGGCTCCGATCCTGATGCCGCTCTGTATTGGCTGGCAAAGATGCTGTATGCCGGTGAAGATCCGCGTTTTATCTTGCGCAGGTTGATCATTCTTTCTGGCGAAGATATTGGCCTGGGAGATCCGTTGGGGCTGGTCGTCGCCAGCGCTGCAGCTCAGGCTTTCGACTATATCGGCATGCCTGAAGGCGTTTACCCCATTGTTGAAGCTACGCTTTACCTTGCTACTGCGCCTAAATCAAACACGGCCACCTCGTATTTCAAGGCCTTCCAATTGATCGAGCAGGAAGGTACCGGTGATGTGCCTCAGCACCTGCAGGACAGCAACCGTGATGCAGTAGCCTTGGGCCATGGCAAGGATTATCGGTACCCGCATGAATCCCCTGAGCATTTCCTCCCGCAGCAGTACCTGCCTAGATCTGTCTTAGGGACCTATTTCTATACACCCTCCAGCCAGGGGTATGAGGCAGAAGTGGCTGAACGGCTGCAACGCTGGCGCCTGGCCCAGCGCAAAGCTTTAGGCATCACCAAGACCGAAGAAATCCCCGACCTGACTCAGGATACCATCCTGGAGATCAAGCACAAGCACAAACCAACCTAAAGGCTGTTTATGACTATTTTCCTGCTCATCCGTCACGGCGAGACTGATTACAACAAGAAATGGCATCTGCCTGGACGCATCCCCGACGTGCACCTCAATAAAAGAGGCTGCCAGCAAGCCCAGGCTTTAGCTGACCATCTCTCAACGGCACCCATCAAGGCAATTTATTCCAGCCCGCTCGACCGCACCCTCGAAACTGCCGGACCGCTGGCAAAACTACTCAATCTTGAGGTAATCCCAATGGTGGGGTTGCTGGAGACAGATTGTGGGGAGTGGCAGGGCTTATCGGTGAAAAAGCTACGCAGGCTGAAGGTCTGGCAGGAAGTTCAACATCACCCCTCATTGTTTACTTTTCCAGGTGGTGAATCAGTGCGCGAGTGCCAGCAACGCATGGTGCAGGCCATAGAATCCCTGCGGTTGATCCATTCGCCCGATGATGTGGTGGCGTGTTTCAGCCATGCCGACCCCCTCAAGCAGGTCATCGCCTATTATCTCGGCTTAGGATTGGATAACTTCCAACGCCTGAGCATCACACCTGGCTCTGTCTCTGCTTTGAGCATCACTGGCAACAGCAGCCAGCTGATGTCATTGAACTATAATCCATCATTCTCTTGGGAAGCCTTACAGCCATCCAATCTAAATAAATCAGCCGCTAACGCCAGGTCTAAATGATCGCAGCTTCAAATGGCGGGGAAATAATTGGTATACTACACTTATGACTTCTATTGATATCGATCTCCACCCGGTTGACCATATCTCCATTGACGCCCTCGGCCAGCCAGGGAAACGCGTCTTCTACATCCAGGGTTGGCAGGGTGAGCGCACGGTCACCCTAATCATTGAAAAATTGCAGCTGCAGACACTGGCAGTGGGAATTGAGCAGTTTCTTGCAGAAGTCCAGGACAAAGCCTCCAGTTTACGAGAGGCTTCGGCGGAGTATGACGAGGAGCAGATGCACATCCACCCCCCGGTTGACCCCTTATTCCGGGTGGGTGAGTTTGGCCTGGGTTATGACGCCGAGAATGACTTGATGGTGTTGGTGGCGCATGAATTGCTGCCGGAAGGAACACCTCCAGAAGAAGTTGGTGTGGTGCGATTTTGGTGCACGCGCGACCAGCTGCGCGCCCTGGCGCGTTGGGGCATTGAAGTAGCCTCACGCGGCAGGCCGATCTGTCCACAGTGCGGCGAGCCAATGAACCCCGAAGGACATTTCTGCCCCAAGAAAAACGGCCATAAGCATTAATCAACGACAAACACCCTAATCTTTTGCCGATTGCGTCCGCATCAGCCTGGTATATAAATGCCAGAGATAGCTACTCCACAAATCCTAAACCTGCTACAGATTGGCGAGATCATCATCAAAGGTGAATTCGTCTGGGGCTCAAATTATACATTTCTGGCAGAGGTCAACCAACAGGGTGATATGATCCAATGTGTATACAAACCCAGCCGTGGGGAACGCCCGCTGTGGGATTTTCCTCCCTCCAGCCTGGCACGGCGTGAAGCTGCAGCTTTCCTGGTGAGTGAGGCCTTAGGCTGGGAGTTAGTGCCACCCACAGTTTATCGCCGAAAGGCTCCTATTGGCCCAGGTTCACTGCAGCTGTATATTGAGCATGATCCCGAAATCAATTACTTTAACCTCAGCGGAGCTGACCGGCAACGCCTGCGCCCGGTAGTTCTATTCGACTTATTAATCAACAATGCTGACCGCAAAGGCAGCCACCTGCTTTTTGATGATCAGCATCACTTATGGCTGATTGACCATGGAATTTGCTTCCATGCCGAGAATAAACTACGCACGGTGATTTGGGATTTTGTCGGTGAACCCATCCCCGAAAAATTGCTGGATGACCTGCGTTGCTTTAGGCAGGTACTAATGCCTGGAACTGATTTGATCAAAAACCTGCAAACCCTCCTTTCCACACAGGAAATCAAAGCGCTGGCGAAGCGTACCGAGCAACTACTTTCAAGCCGTCAGTTCCCGAGACCCGATCCTGACGAACGTTCATTCCCCTGGCCGTTGGTATAACCCTATGACACATTACAACTTAGCATTGATCGGATTTGGCAACGTGGGGCAGGCATTCCTGAGCCTGCTGCAACAGAAAAAAGACCTGCTAATGGATGAGTATGGGCTCAGCTTCACGGTGACTGCCATCGCTACCGGGCGCCATGGTATGGCAATCAACCGGCAGGGGATGGACCCTGATCGCGCTATCCAGCTCATCTCTCAAGGAAGCTCCATTAACTCACTATCAAACCAGACTGCACCGATAGATACATTAGAACTGATCAGAAGTTGTAGGGCAGATGTGTTATTCGAGAACACGCCGGTTAATTACGAAACAGGGCAACCTGCTCTTACTTACTTGGGTGCTGCATTGGAAAATGGCATGCACGCTATCACCGCCAACAAAGGCCCGGTTGTGCACGGCTACGAGGAGTTGACCCATCTGGCTAAGCAACATGACCGTAAGTTCTATTTTGAATCTGCTGTGATGGATGGAGCTCCCATTTTTTCCCTGTTTCGCGGCAGCCTGCCCGCCCTCGACCTGAAAGCCTTTTTAGGTATCCTGAATTCCACCACCAACCTGGTGCTCACCCGCATGGAAGCCGGTGACAGCTTCGCTGGATCCGTGGCCTATGCGCAATCCATCGGGCTGGCTGAGAGCGATCCTACCGGCGATATTGACGGATGGGATGCAGCCGTAAAAGTTTCAGCCTTGGTCACGGTATTGATGGGTATCCCGCTCAAGCTGGCTCAGATTGACCGTACGGGTATTCGTGGGCTTACCGCGAATGATATCCAACAGGCTCAAGCCCAGGGAAAGCGCTGGAAGCTGGTTTGTAATGCTCGGCGTGAAGGCGAGACGGTCATAGCCAGGGTTAAGCCCGAGCTGGTCGGACCTGATTCACCTTTATACGGCGTAACCGGTACCTCCAGCATTGTCACCTTCGAGACGGATGTCCTCCCACAGCTATCCATTGTGGAAGGCAACCCAGGGCCGGAAACTACCGCATACGGTTTGCTGGCAGATTTTATCAACGCCACGCGCTAGGTTTTCTAATCGATAACAATGGAGGGGAACAGCTATGTTTTACGGTATATACACGCCTAATTTTGGAGCAGAAACCACGCCACGTCTGCTGGCTGAGTTGGCTGCTGAAGCGGAAGAGGCGGGTTGGGATGGTTTCTTTCTGTGGGACCATATCGTCTACAGCCGCAAGCAGCTGCTGCCGCTATACGACCCATGGGTTACCCTGGCAGGCATTGCATGCCATACCGAGCATTTACGCTTTGGCACGACCGTCACTCCCCTAGCCCGCCGTCGCCCTTGGAAGCTGGCTCGCGAAACGGTCACCCTCGACCATCTTTCTGGCGGGCGGCTGATCCTTAGCGTGGGCATCGGTGACCCAGACGAAGATGATTACGGCACTTTTGGTGAGTCAACCGACCGCAAGGTGCGGGCCGCTATGCTGGATGAGGGCTTAGAGATCCTGGATGGCTTATGGAGTGGCAAGCCCTTTGCCTTTCAGGGAGAGCATTATCAGCTAAAAAAAGTCACCTTCTTGCCCACGCCTGTCCAAAAACCACGCATCCCAATCTGGGTGGGCGGGTTTTGGCCGCATAAACGGCCATTCCGTCGCGCAGCCCGCTGGGATGGAACATTCCCCCTAAATTCAGGTGGGCCGTATACGCCTCCACCAGATACCCTGCGTGAGATCCGTGCATATATCGATAAGCATCGTCAAAGCCAGGCACCTTTCGACATGGTCATTATGGGCACCACACCCGGCAATGATTTAAAGGCCGGCCAGAAGAAAATAGCTGGATATACCGGAACGGGCCTTACCTGGTGGCTTGAAAGCCTTTACCGCTGGCGCAACTCGATCGAAAGCATGCGCCAGCGTATCCGCCAGGGCCCACCCCGCATCGACTGACTCTCGTAGGCATCAATGGAGGAAGGCTTTACCATGATCACTGGGCATTTCAATGCTGGAATCGCGGCGTTAATCCGCTCTCCCAAGACCGGACAGTACTTGCTCCTGCGCCGAGCTGCAGATAAAGATTACGCTGCTGGGGTTTGGGAATGCGTCACCGGGCGAGTTGACCAGGGAGAAGGATTTGAAGATGCCTTGTACAGGGAAGTACAGGAAGAACTTGGGGTTACAATAAAAGCCGATTATATCCTCGGTACCACCCATTTCTACCGCGGTGTTCCCACACCAAAGAACGAGCTGGTGGGCGTGGTTTTCCTCTGTTCACTGGATGAATCCCAATCCATTTCAATCAGCAGGGAACATTCCGAATTCCGCTGGCTTTCTGCAAGCCAGGCCTTCGAGCTGCTTTCATCGTCTGACCCGACCACGCAATGGGCACGCCGGGTGATCGAGCGAGCTGAAAAAGTACGTGCTCTGTTGCTAGATGAGCTTCTGGCTTTTCAGCGGGAATCAGGGTTTGAGTTTGGTTAGGGGTGTGTAAAATATCAGGATAGCCTGTGCTTGAACAGGAAAGATTCGGCAGCCTGTTCTTCTGTCGCCTCAATATACATCCGCTTGATGGTTTCTTCGAGCAGGGTCGCCATCCGCAGACGCTCCTGATGGGCATCATTATGCGTATTGTAAAATACTGCCCGACTGACCCTGACCACCCCGGATTCTTGGATCATCACCGGGTAAAAAGGCAAGCAATCACCAGTCTGTTGGTAATACAGCTCACCCAGGCGTAAAAAGCCGCGTTTGAATCGAGTGATTCCGGTAAGTGGGTTGGGTTCCGCTTTGGGGTTCTCTGGCGCGACCAGTAAATACTTACCTTGTTTCAACAGAGATATGCTCGTTTGGAACATTGCTTCCTGCTCTGAGCGATCTTCCGGCACTGGGATGCACCCCACTGATAGAAGCAATGGCGTAGATAGCATACAAATGGTCTGGGAGATGGTTTCACTAAGCGGAGGCCCAATATGCAAGACTTTTTCCACAAAATCTTGGCGAACATTTTCCGGGCCTTTAACCTTATCAACTGTGGCTCCATCGACCCATGGGTATAAGCGCATCGGTAGCGCGATACATAAGCCTACCGGCCCAATCGCCCCCATGTGGTTGGAGACGATAACGCCTGCTCCATCCTTTAGATTCTCTTCCCCAATGAGCACACCATCCCACATAAAGGCTTGAAGGATGCTGAGAATGAGATGGTAAGCCGTGTCACTAAGCACTTAGTCACTCCTGCAGATCATTCTCGGATATCAGGAAAATCATAAAATAATGGCTTGGCTGATACCGATAACGATATCACATTAATGAAATATTTGAGATTCGAATCAAACGATTTCCTTAATCGCCTCGCTGAAGTATTTACCAGCAGGCTCCGGTCGACTTTAATCCGCCCAACTTTACGTAGCTTCAGGGTCAGCCAGTAATCCACACTGAGGTTGATATGCGAATCAATGCCTCCCATGTGTGCCAATGCCTCTCGCCTGACCGCCATATTATTGCCTGGCATTGCACTGTTCAAATACAGGATGAGCTGAAAAATATTGTTTACTATCGGCGGTACATCATAAAAGGACAGTTTTCCACCTACCCCAACGATATCTGCTGATATTGTAAAAGAGGATAGGATCTTCTCGGCCCAATTAGGTGGTACCCGGCAGTCGGCATCGGTAAAGGCGATAAATTCAGTGTCACTGACCTCCACTCCTTTACGGATGGCATGCACATAGCCTTTTCGTAACTCCTTTTCAATTCTCACTCCTTTTTGAGTGACAATTCGGTTAGTTAAATCACTAGAGTTATTATCGATAACAATGATCTCGTACAGGTTTTTATCCAGCGTTTGATTAATGAGGCTATCAAGGCAGCTTGCGATCAGCGCTTGTTCATTGTAAACTGGCACAATAATCGTCAATTTTTTGTCCACTTGTCCCTCCATTTTCTGACGAAAGCAACCATCGGTTACTTAATTTTTATTATAGTCTAGCTGCATCTGAGCAGCGTATAATTGTTATTAATGTTCGCTAAACAATCACTCATCATAAGGAAATCTGGTGTGGGGTAAATAACAAAAAGCTATGAACATACCAAATTTGGAACATGTACACCTCCCAACAAATGGGATTCGCCTGCACATCGTGCAGAGCGGCTCGCGTTATGGCCCGCTGGTGATCCTACTGCACGGCTTCCCAGAATTCTGGTACGGCTGGCGGCACCAGATTCAGCCCCTGGCTGATGCCGGGTTTCGAGTCTGGGTGCCAGATCAGCGTGGCTACAACCTCAGCGATAAACCCACTGGAGTTGCAGCTTACCGGTTGGATGAGCTCGCAGCAGATGTGGCAGGCCTGATCGATGCTGCTGGTACTGATCAGTGTTACCTCGTTGGGCATGATTGGGGCGCCGCTGTTGCCTGGTGGGTGTCATTGAAGTATCCAGAAAGGGTGAAGAAAGTCGCCATTCTGAACGTACCCCACCCAGCTGTGATGATGCAGACCCTCACCCATAGCCTGGATCAATTACGCCGTAGCTGGTATATGTTCTTTTTCCAGATTCCCTTTCTTCCGGAAGCGATCCTGCGGAACGACGATTGCCAAGCTATGGTCCAGATGCTGCATACCACAAGCAGCCCTGGTTCCTTCACCGAGCAGGATTTCGATAAATACTTGCAAGCCTGGTGGCGTAAAGGTACCCTCACCAGTATGCTGAACTGGTATCGGGCTGCTTTCCAGATGCCCCCCCGCTTAGCTGGTAACCAGCGGATTAAGCTGCCAACGCTCATCTTGTGGGGCGCACAAGACATAGCACTAAGCCGTCAGATGGCTAAACCCAGCCTGGAGCTATGTGACCAAGGCCGGCTTGTGTTCTTTGAGAACGCCAGCCATTGGGTCCAGCATGATGCCTCATCGTCGGTCAATCAATATTTGATCGACTTTTTCTCAGCCGCTTAGAAATGACCAGCGACGCCCCAGAGCCTGCCCTAACTTACCTCCAGCTGCGCGAAAAGGTGCTAAGCGTAAACCCGGCGGAGCTTGGTCTGGCACAATCACCAACCTCCTCACACGTCTGGGGTGTGCTGATGGAGACAGGTTATGCGGTGGGCTCAGCTACCCTGGTTTGTCTGGTAGACGGTACGACCAGCCTATATTTGAGCACTGGCGGTGGCTTGCTGGGGAAACCCGGCTCTGCCCCGCTGGTTGAGGCTTCCAAAGGGCTGGTCGCAGAAGCCGAAGCTTGTTTGCAGCTCACCTCCCCTGCGGAAGAGATCCCCCTTCCGGAAGCGGGTCAGGTCAGGTTCACCTTGCTCACCTATGCAGGCAAGCGGACGATTGTGGCTGCTGAAGATAGGTTATCAGCTGTTGATCAGCCACTAGGCCCACTGTATCAGGCAGGGCGCCATACATTGTTCCAGCTACACTCACTCACAGGGCAAAAGCATCCCCAGAGTTAACCATGGACGAATTTGACGTTGTAACCGGAGCTTTTGGTTTTTCCGGTAGATATATCACTCGCCGTTTGTTGCAAGTAGAACAAGGCCAATCCGCTGAGGATATCATCCGCGATGCTATCGGACCTGAGACCTATACTTACCGCGAGCTGGTGCACACGATCGGAACCATCATCGGCAAAAATCGTCCCATCATTTCTGTATCCCCCCAAGTGGGTTATTGGGCGGGTTGGCTGATTGGCAGGCTGATGGGCGATATGCTGATTACGCGCGATGAGATAGTTGGCTTGATGCAGGACTTGCTCTACACCACCTCTCCACCCATCGGCGAAACGCGGCTCACAGAATGGGCTCGGAACCACGCCTCCACCTTGGGGTTGCATTATCAGAACGAGATCCACAGGAGGCTACATCGAGAAGCATCATACACTGATTAATAGTCTCCCGAGGGACAATGAGCAGAGTTCCTAGGGATAGCTAATATTGCTGATATAAGGAATCTCCACTATTGAACACAGATACTGCATTTGAAATCGATATTCGTCCAATCGACATTAACGAACGCCCCATCCTGCGTAATTTGATGGAGCTGTACCAGTATGATTTCAGCGAGTTTGACAGTGCTGATCTCAGCCCGATGGGTATATATGACTACCCCTACCTGGACCATTACTGGACCGAGCCTGATCGTTCGCCTTTCCTGGTGCGGGTGAACAATATGCTGGCCGGTTTTGTGCTGGTGTCACGTTACAACTACTTCACTGGTGACAAGGACTCCTGGGTGTTGTCTGAATTCTTTATTATGCGAAAATACCGCCATAAAGGTGTGGGGGAGTTCGTCGCAGGTCAAATATTTGACAGATTTTCGGGTGACTGGCAGGTAAGCCAGATTCCCGAAAACGCTGAAGCGACTGCGTTCTGGCGTAAGGTCATCAGGCGTTATACGCATGGTAATTTCCGGGAATACAATCTGGATAATGAGCACTGGCGTGGTCCAATTCAAACATTCTCCTCACCGGCCACAAAACGTGATACTTTGCCAGGGGACTA
This sequence comes from Anaerolineales bacterium, assembly GCA_003105035.1. Taxonomy (NCBI): domain Bacteria; kingdom Bacillati; phylum Chloroflexota; class Anaerolineae; order Anaerolineales; species Anaerolineales bacterium. Next base: position 9,740 of record PQAL01000035.1, read on the forward strand.
AACAGGGTAAAATTCGGGATATTTTGTAATCAATCGACGAGGCATGCAATAGTCTTATGAGAAAACCTCTTATCGGGCTTACTACATCTCGCTTTCATAAACGTTCACAGCGGACTGTGATTGGCGTAAATGAACCTTACACCCGCGCCCTGGCGGGTGCAGGAGCCATTCCCATGCTGCTGCCGGTACATCTCACCAGTGATGACCTGGATGCATTATTACCGCAGCTGGATGGCATCCTTTTTACGGGTGGGTATGATGTTGACCCACGCCGGTATGGCAATGCGCCACACCCGAAGGTGGAAGGCATCGATATCGAACGGGACGAGATGGAGGTCCACCTAGTCCAAGCGTCGGTGGTAAAAAACAAGCCGATACTCGGCATCTGTCGCGGCTGCCAGGTGATCAATGTTGCCTTGGGCGGAACGCTATATGAAGACCTGTCCGACCAATTTCGGGGTGATGTTGCCCACGACCGTCATGACAAGCCTCGCGATTATCTCGCCCATGTGGTAGATGTAAAAGCGGAGAGCCTCTTAGTAAACATACTTGCAAGCTCGCACGCCCAGGTAAACAGCTTGCATCACCAGGGTGTGCACCGGCTGGCGCAGGAACTACAGGTAACTGCCACTGCCCCTGACGAGCTGGTGGAAGCGTTTGAAATTCCTGGCCATACTTTTTGCCTGGCTGTGCAATGGCACCCCGAAGAGCTCCAGGCACACGAGCCAATGCGCAGGATATTCGAGGCGTTCGCCGAAGCCTGTCGAGCGAACATCTCTGGACTGGAAGGGTAAAGGATGTGAGTGTAAAGCAGCGATTTCGAGCGGTGATTAAAGACGCCGGAGATGGTGGCGCGTATGTTAGCATTCCATTCGATGTGGAAGCCACCTATGGTAAGAAACGCGTAAAGATCATCGCCTCTATCGAAGGCGAGCTTTACAGGGGCACCCTGGTGCGTATGGGCACACCACAGCATGTCTTGATCATCCTGAAGGAGATTCGCCAGAAAATCGGCAAATCTTTTGGAGATATGGTGACGATCGAACTGGAAGAGGATACTGAACCGCGCGTTGTTGAAGTCCCGCCAGAGCTTCAGCAAGCTTTGCTTGACCACCCTCCGGCGCAGGAACAGTTCAACAAGCTTTCCTACACCCATCAGAAGGAGTATGTCCGCTGGGTTAGCGAAGCCAAGCGGGAAGATACCCGCCAGAAACGCATCGTTCAAACGGTAGAAACGCTCATTAAGGATAGCAGTGAACATTAGCCCCATCCATCCGATTGGTATCTTCGATTCAGGCATCGGGGGCCTGACAGTTTTGCAGGCGATCCACCAGCTGATGCCGGATGAACCCCTGCTCTACCTGGCCGACCAGGCACACGTCCCCTATGGGCCACGCCAGATGGATGAAGTGCGCCGCTTCTCCGAAGCCATCACCCGCTTCCTGATTGACCAGGGAGCCAGGCTGATCGTGGTGGCGTGCAACACAGCCTCGGCGGCAGCACTGAAGCACCTGCGGACGACCTTTCCGGAAATTCCTTTTGTGGGTATGGAACCCGCCGTAAAACCGGCTGCCGAGCATACCAAAAGCGGGATTGTGGGCGTTCTGGCTACCCCTGCAACCTTCCAGGGTGAGCTGTACGCTTCGGTAGTTGAGCGGTTCGGTCAAGGAGTGAGACTGCTTCAAAACACCTGCCCGGGATTGGTGGCACAGATCGAAACGGGTGCATTTGACTCCCCGGACACTCGAAAAATACTCGAGAAAGCCCTTCGGCCGATGCTGGCCCAGGGGATCGATACGATCGTGCTGGGTTGCACGCACTATCCATTCGTTATACCGGTTATCCAGGAGATCGTGGGGCTAGGGGTGCGGGTGATCGACCCGGCACCAGCGGTTGCACGACAGGTTCAGCGCCTGCTGGTGGCCAGTGACCTGATGGAGATGGGACGCGGGCTGCAGGAACAGATCACACCTTTCCCATTACACATGATGCGCTTCTGCACCACTGGAAAGTCATCTGACTTTGAGAAGCTGCTGAAGAACCTGCTGGGTGAAATCACCCTGTCGGAGAAGCTGATCTGGAACCAGGGGAGGTTGGTGGAGGGGTGAGGGGGGCAGGAGCGAGCCCAGCATAGCGATGGCCGTTTGGGATGGGGGAGAATTGAATTTAAAAAAACAAATCGAGACAATTATTGACGCAGAACGTGAACCTGTGCTATGAATGGTCTGGGAGTGATGCGATCACCGGCCGAGAGGAAGGAAAGGGTAAAATAACGAGAGGTTGATGGAAAGGAGTTGAAAGGGGGTGGTTGACCTGGATCAGGCATACAGAGTATTATAAATATCTCATAGGAGCAGAGATGATTAGCTTAGAATCTCTGAGCAAGTGATTACTCCGAGTAAACCGAAAAAGCAGGTTATTGGAATAAACCCAGAACAGATTGCCACGTCGGGCTCCATATGATGCAGCACACCAAGGATGCGGGGGTGAGTTGTGCCTGATCAATGTAATTACTCACCGATCTTTTTCTATATTCCGTCATTGCAAACTTCCCATATCAATACCGCTCGATTGCCATCCTGGTCATAATTGACTAATTATGGCTGAAGGAGATTGCTTCCGGGACTTCAGAGATGCTATTACCCAGAGATTCGCAGTGCGTCCCGTCGCAATGACAACATCCGGTGAGTAATTACTGGTCTATTACAGCACATATGTTCTACTTTACAAGGAGTTTAGGGGAACTAGTGAATATTTTAAGGTTGTGAGCTGTGTACCAAGAAAGAAAATTAGGAAATGATAAACCGCTCAAAAAAGACAGCATTAAAACAAGAGAAGCGATTAGCAATTCACTGAGATCATAGGTGGAGTTTACGTAAAACCTGTCCCGCCTTCTTCACGACAAAAAAGTTCAGAAACTAAACGATGACTTTCTATTCGTCGGCAGGCAGGAGGCCTATGGCTTCAGGTTTTGCATCAATCCCCTTAAAATTCTCAAAGGTCAGGTCACGAAAAGTCAGACCCAGCTGCGTCCGCATGCGCTCGAAAAGAACCGTGTAGCTATCCATAATACGCCTGTCCCAATTGAAGCCCAGCTGCTGAGCCAGCCCATGGATGCTTTCAGCATCCGGTCCTTCGATTTCAAGAAAATCACCATTGGGCAGCTCATCCAGCACGACTTCCAGGTCCCTGACCAGGTAGGTGGTGCGGTACTTTTCGTATATCGTGTAAACCTGGTAACCAAGCGCTTCCAAAAGTGCCCTGGCAGTATCAAAATCTGATACGGTGAACTCAAGCTCCTGGCGCAGGTGCGCACCACCTTGCGATACACCAGGTCCTTTGTAAGTCACCCTTGTGCGCGTGTCTCGCCGTAAGCGTAGCAGCTTGCCTTCTGATGATAATGACCCACCAGGGGTGTCAAAACGCAGATTGCTCTCCAGCACCCGCGGGGCGATCACCTTTCCTAAAGCAGATATTTTTTTCTCTATCTCGTTTCGCCGGGAGAGGTAAAACTTGATTTCCAGCTCATTACCTTCGATATTCATTTAGTCAAAATCCTTGGGTTCCGCTCATACCACACTGAGGATCGTTTCCTTCTGTTCAACCCGCTCGCCTGCACGGATGCGGATACGGGTTACTTTCCCATCCCTGGGTGAGCGCAGCTCATTCTGCATCTTCATCGACTCTAAAATCACCAGGACATCACCCTTGCGAATTCCCTGACCCTCTTCAACTGGGATGGATATGACCATTCCCGGCATGGGGGCCTTAAGGTGAAAGTCCTCATGTTCGATGACCCGGCCTCCGAGGGCTGCCCGCAAGCGTTTCTCCCGCTCATCTTCCACGGTAGCCGCGTACAACATGCCCTGAAATAGCACCTGCCAGGTGTCTTCATTTTGAGTAACACTGGCATCCACGGATTTTCCGTCCACAATCAGGGAGTAGACCTGCTCGTCGCCGACCGGCATAAAATCCACCTGGTGAATCACTCCGTCGATACACACCTGGTGATCATCGATAATGTCAATCACATATTCATGTCCGTTGACCATGGTTACATAAATCATGGCTACTTCCTCAACCTTTCCCAACGGCTTAACCATTTCCAATTGCTGGTATCGCGTTCGTTGCGCTGGATCACATGGGCTGCCCTCTCGGTCTGTCGATGAGCCACAAGGGTTGCCAGCAAAGCGGCAACTTCAGGCTGTGTTTCCTTGGCCTCTTCGGCTTCTTCAATGGAGAAACGCTCTTCCACAAAACGCGTATCATATTGGCCACCCATGAAGCGGTGCGAATCCATCAGCCGCTGATGGAACGGGATGTTGCTGTGCACGCCCAGGATTTTATACTCCTCCAGGGCTCTACGCATGCGCAGGATGGCTTCACCACGCGTATCTCCCCATACGATCAGTTTTGAGATCAAAGAGTCGTAATAAGGCGACACCTCAAAACCGATATACACGCCCGTATCCACCCTCACTCCTGGGCCGGTTGGCAGCAGGGTATGAGTAATGCGACCAGTGGACGGGATGAAATTATTATATGGGTCTTCCGCATTGATTCTGCACTCAATTGCCCATCCATTGTGATGAATGTCCTCCTGGAGGTGGCGCAGGCAGCGCCCTCGGGCGATACGGATCTGCTCCTTGACGATGTCGATTCCGGTGACCATCTCAGTGATAGGGTGCTCCACCTGTAAACGGGTGTTCATCTCCAAGAAGTAAAAATTCTTGTCCTTGTCCACCAGAAACTCGATCGTGCCGGCGTTGACGTAATTAACTGCGTGGGCAGCTCTGACGGCCACTGCCCCAATTTTCTGGCGGAATTCCTCATCATCACCGACGAACGGTGAAGGGCTCTCTTCCAGAAGTTTTTGGTGCCGGCGCTGGATGGAACATTCACGCTCACCCAGGTGAATCACGTTATCCTGCCCATCTGCCAGGATCTGGATTTCGATGTGGCGTGCCCCCTCCACTAATTTCTCCAGGTAGACGTTGCCATCCCCAAAGGATGCTTCTGCTTCACGCCGGGCTGCGTTGAGCAGTGTCGGCATCTCCTCCAGGCTCGAAACTTCGCGCATGCCCTTACCACCCCCACCTGCGGTGGCCTTCACCAAGAGCGGGAAACCGATCGAAGGCGCTATGGCAAGCAGCTGCTCATCACTCAACGCGCCTTCCCCTTCCGTGCCGGGAACCACCTTCACACCGGCGCGACTGACGGTGCTGCGCGCGACAGCTTTATCGCCCATAGCGGCGATGGATGAGGGATTGGGGCCAACGAAGGCAATTTTTGCATCGCGGCAGGCTTGTGAAAACTCCGCCCGCTCAGCCAGGAAACCATACCCCGGGTGGATGGCTTTTGCTCCGCACTTGCGAGCAATATCGATGATCTTGTCAATTCGCAAGTAGGAATCGCGCGAAGGAGCGGGTCCCAGGCGGTAGGCTTCGTCTGAATAGCGCACATGTAAGGCCTGTCGATCTACATCTGAATAAACCGCCACAGTTTGTAATCCGAGTTCCCGACAAGCCCGGATGATGCGAACTGCGATCTCACCCCGGTTGGCAATCAGTACTTTATTGAACATAAAACCACTCCATCGTATTCATATTCAGCCATGTCTTAACAAAATAGCCGCATTCTCCTTAAGAAATTCAAGCAGCCTGGGATTGAGTATCGCTGCGTTCTCCTGGGGCAGCATGTGCCCTGCTTGCTGTACGATCCAAGCTTCGGCACCAGCGATCGCCGCGGCTGCATCTAGAGCGTGTTGGGGTGAAGCATGTTCATCCAGCTCTCCCTGCACGATTAAGGTTGGACACTTTATCTCTTTAATGACCGGGCGCATGTCCCAACTTAAAAATTCATAGCGGTGCCAGCCATCATACCAATTGTGGAACACCACTTCATACTTCATGCCATGAGCCTTATACATACCTTTCCTGAAGCGTTCATCTGTTTCAAAAGCCTTTCGAATGCCCTGGATACCCGGCTTCATCCTGGGTTCAATATAGATATGGGCCGCTACAGCCACCAGGCAGCTAACCTGGTTTGGATATTGAGCTGCAAAATAGAGGGCGATCGTTCCACCATCGCTGTGACCCACCAGCGCCGTCCGCTGGATACCCAATTGCTCCAACAAGCTGTGCAAGTCCTGGACGTCTGTGGCGAAAGTCGGCAGGTCCAGGCTTGCCCTGTGTTCAGAGGCGCCATATCCCCAGCGGTCATAAGCAGTCACATGGTAACCTGCCCCGCTCAGCGCTTGTATCTGCGAACGCCAGGCTTTAACAGAACCCAGTCCATGGTGAAGCAGGATGACATGCGGTCCGTTTGCCGGTCCATATTGCTCCACATTCAGGTTGTGCCCGTTAATAACCATCTGCATTTTCACACTGATTTCAGATGGATCATCCACCATTCGTGAACAGGCCATGCCAGGAATTTTTCAGCATCTCGCCCGTCCTGCAAATAATGACGATTGAATTCTTCATAGGGGGATGCAGCCGTGTTTCTTGGGCGGGTTCGTATCGCGCTTGTTGCTGAGCATCTCCAAGCCATTAATCAAGCGCGGACGTGTCTCCCAGGGCTCAATGACATCATCTATATACCCCCGCGAGGCGGCAATATACGGGTTGGCAAATTTCTCCCGGTAATCCTCCACCAGCTCCGCCTTCTTCTTGTCGGGGTTTTCAGACTGTGAGAGCTCCTTGCGGAAAATGATGCTCACCGCCCCGTCGGGGCCCATTACAGCGATCTCGGCAGAAGGCCAAGCCAGGTTCACATCCCCGCGTACGTGTTTGCTGCTCATCACATCATAGGCCCCACCGTAGGCTTTACGAGTGATGACGGTGATCTTCGGCACAGTGGCCTCGCAGTAGGCATACAACAATTTTGAGCCTGAGCGGATAATCCCACCGTGCTCCTGGGCAGTGCCTGGCAAGAAGCCCGGCACATCCACAAAAGTGATGATGGGGATATTGAAGGCATCACAAAAGCGGACGAAACGGGCACCCTTTTCTGATGATTTGATATCCAGCACACCTGCCAGCACCATCGGCTGGTTGGCAACGATGCCCACGCTGTGGCCCCCCAGGCGGGCGAACCCGATCACAATATTTTGGGCATACATTTCTTGAATTTCAAAAAACTGGTTGCCATCCACGATCATCCGGATGGCATCCTTGATATCATATGGCTTGCTGGGGTCATCCGGGATGATGGAGTTCAACTTCTCTTCCATACGCAGCGGATCATCATCGATGCTCAGGAAGGGCGGATCCTCCATGTTATTCTGCGGTATGTAGGAGAGTAGTTTCCGGATCAAGTAGAGTGCGTCCGGCTCAGAGTCAGCTGCCAAGTGGCACACGCCTGATATTTCGGAGTGAACATCTGCGCCGCCCAATTCTTCAAATGTGACTTCCTCGTGGGTCACAGCCTTGACCACATCCGGCCCGGTGATGAACATGTAGGATGATTTACGCACCATGATAATGTAGTCTGTCAGAGCTGGTGAGTATACTGCGCCACCTGCGCAGGGCCCCATGATCACGCTGATCTGCGGGATAACCCCTGAAACGAGTGTATTACGCAAGAAGATATCGGCGTAACCACCCAATGAGACCACCCCCTCCTGGATGCGCGCCCCGCCCGAATCGTTTAACCCTATCACCGGTGCGCCGTTTTTGAGCGCCATATCCATGATCTTGCACACCTTCTCGGCATGCACTTCACCCAGGCTGCCGCCAAAGACGGTGAAATCCTGCGAGAAAATATACACGAGCCGGCCTTCGATCGTACCCCAACCAGTGATCACACTATCGCCGAGGAATTTTTGACGGTCAAGGTTGAAATCATTCGTCCGGTGGGTAACAAAGGCATCCACCTCACGGAATGAGCCCTTATCGAGTAACAGGTCTACCCGCTCCCTGGCAGTCAAACGGCCACGCTCATGTTGGGCCTTGATCCGCTCAGCCCCGCCGCCCAACCTCCCCTTCGCTTTTGTCTCTCTCAGCCGTTTTACTTTCGGATCATCGCTCATGTTAATCTCCAGCAGGTTGATAAGTATATTTTCACGGGTAACGATTAATTATTGATGCTTTCCCTGTCAATTTGCCCTTCATTATGACTGGTGACCAGATCCTGTGCAGCAAAATATGCTTTCACCCTGGCTCGGTTCAAGGTCCACTCCATGAAAACTAATAAGACCACGGTCAGCCCAATCGCAAATGGCCAATTGGTTGGCAGGATGACCTGCATGGTGCTGGTGGCTCCACTGACGGGGTGGTCCTTTAAAAAGACCTGGTCCAGCCAGTAATATAGGGCATAAGTCAGGCCAACAGCTTGCATCAACCTGGGTGCCCATGATTTCGCAGTCCATAATCCCCAGATGAGTGCCGCACCTGCCATAAACCAGACCAATCCGGTGAGCGCCAGGTATAAGGGTGAAATTATAGACCGGGAGGCAATGAAACTCCATGACCAGATACTCAGCACAAAACGCAAAAAGCTAATAATCGTGATAGTTAACACTATCAGCACCAGCAGGGTTACGCTCCGCGGGCGTTTTTTAACCTCAAGCGGATAATCACCGGGTGATTTTTCAGGTTCGGACGGGGCTTCTATGTTATCCATGGAAAAGTGAAGGCGCGTGGATCAATTGATGGACAAGGTGATTTTTCCAAGCTGTTCGCCCTTTTCCAGGCGATCCAAAGCTGCAGCCGCATCTTTGAGCGGGTAATCACGATCCATGACCGGTTTAAGCTTACCTTCAAAGATTAAACCCATTACTTTGGCAAAGTCGGCGCGGGTTCCCATGCTGGAGCCGAGGACTGACAGGTGCTTGCCGAAGATCAGGCGGTTATCGATCTCAAATTTCGGCCCTCCCGAATTGCCTACCGTCAGTATGCGCCCGCCTTTTCCGGCAGCGCGAAAGCTCAACGGGAACGTGGTGCCCACATTGTCAACCACCACATCGACGCCGCGCTTCTCAGTCAGGGTATATACGGTCTTTGACCAATTCTCCTCTTTTGTACGGTCAATGAGCTGGTCGGCACCCAAGGCTTCGGCCAGCTTGAGCTTCTCAGGATCAGAACCTACCACAACTACAGTCGCCCCGGCAAGTTTGGCAATTTGGATACTGGCTGTATTTACCCCTCCAGAAGCGCCTACCACCAGCACACGCTCGCCCACCTGTAATCCGCCTCGTACGATCAACGAGTGCCAGGCAGTATGGAAAACAAGCGCAGCCGCGGCAGCATTATGCAGGTCAAAATCGGCAGGGACTGAGAGCAGGTTCATGGCTGGAACAACCACATACTCCGCATAAGTGCCCCGCACGGTTTCCCCCAGCAGGTGCCAATCGCGGCAACGGTTATCTTGCCCAGCAACGCAAGCCGGGCAATGGCCGCACCCGAGATTGGAATTGATCACGACACGGTCACCCACATGCCAACCACTGACGAACGCACCTGTTTTCGCCACCGTTCCCGCCCCATCTGCTCCAGGGATGTGTGGGTATTCGAGCTTGATACCAGGCCAGCCGTTGCGGGTCCACAGGTCCACCCGGTTGAGTGCAGCTGCCTCCAGCTTGACCAGCACCTGCCCCTCCCCTGGTTCAGGGGTGGGGAAGTCGGTATACTCGAGTACTTCAGACCCACCGTGCGTGTGAAATAAGATCGCTTTCATCGATACCTCCGCTTTCCCCTGTCAATCCTGGGCTGGGAATGAGACAAAGGATAAGTAATCTGGATAGTTTACCGTATCATTCTGTCATGATGGTGGAGAGACATTTCCCAATCTCGAGGGTAATCGGTTGTGTAATTGAGCTCTGACCCAGCCAGGATACGGCATCCCAATCCGGTTGCCAGGAGCGAGTATTGTACTTTGTATCCCGGGTTTAATGCCATGCAATCATCGAATATTCAAAGGATATGCCTCATTACATGAATGAGGCATGCACTTGACCTTATCTACCCCTTTTTATCGTGTAAATCCTATCCAAAACTATCGAAGTCCCAGCTCGAGACGTGAGATGACCAGGCGCTGGATTTCGCTGGTACCCTCATAGATCTCAGTGATCTTGGCATCCCTGAAGTAACGCTCAACGGGTAGCTCCTTGCTATAACCCATGCCACCATGAATCTGCACTGCGGTATGGGCCACAAACATAGCCGTCTCTGAGGCGAAGAGCTTGGCCATGGCTGCTTCACGGGTGAAGCGCTCACCGGTAATTTTGGACCGTTCCTTCGCCAAGGCTGCGTTATACACCAGCAGCCGTGAGGCTTCAATGCGCGTCTTCATATCTGCAATCTTGAAGGATATCCCCTGGAATTCACCAATCTTGGAACCGAACGCTTCACGCTCCTGAGCATATGCCACGCTGGCTTCATAGGCTGCTTCGGCAATCCCTAACGACTGGGCAGCAATCCCGATCCGGCCCGCATCCAAGACAGCCATGGCGATCTTGAAGCCATCCCCTTCTTCACCCAATCGGTCCTCCACCGAGCAGCGGTATTCTTCGAAGAGGATCTCACTGGTGGCAGAAGCACGGATACCCAGCTTGGGCTCTTTCTTGCCACGCACGAAGCCTGGTCTGGTGGCATCAATCAGGAAGGCAGTGATCCCGCGATGCTTTTTCTCAGGGTCAGTCATGGTAAACAGCACGATATAGCCAGCCACCGGACCACTGGTTACCCAAGACTTGCGCCCGTTAATGATATAGTCATCCCCATCCCGCACAGCCCGGCTACGCATGGTCCCCGCATCCGAGCCCGACATAGGCTCAGTCAGGGAATATGCGCCAATCGTTTTACCGGAAGCTACGGCAGTAACATACTTTTTCTTCTGAGCTTCCGTACCAAACTTCATGATACCGTTGCAGAACAGGCTGTTATTGACCGACATGATGGTGCCGTGTGCAGCATCCACCTTGCAAATTTCCTCCAATGCCAGAACGTATGCCAAGGTATCCATCCCGGAGCCGCCATATTCTTCAGGCACTTCGATCCCCATGAAGCCCATCTCACCCATTTTCATGATCGTCTTGGAAGGAAATTCGCCGGTCTCGTCAAACTCGGCAGCCACAGGTGCAATCTCTTTTTGGGCAAAATTACGCGCTGCGCTGCGAATACTTTCATGCTCATCAGTAAACGGAAATAAGCCACTGCCAGCCATTGTGTCCTCCGTATGATTTATGTATGAATATCGATTTGATTATAGCATGGAAGGTTTAGGCCTTAATTATCACGCCATTCTCACACTCAATATCAGGGGAGTGGTATATACTATAGTCAAAGCAGGGACCGATATACTGGAATGCTATCGCGACTTAAAGCTTTTTTTATTGGCTCACCCCTCCCCACTCAACAGCTGGCTGACAAACGCCTGAATAAAATCCGTGCCCTGGCCGCATTTTCACCAGATGCATTGTCCTCTATTGCCTACGCCAACCAGGAAATTTTCCTCGGTTTAGTACTGGCCGGAAGCGCAGGCTTGATCCTCGCCTGGCCTATCGGGCTGGCCATCACCGCTCTTTTGGCAATCGTTGCCATTTCGTATTACCAGACTATTCAAGGTTATCCTTCCGGTGGGGGATCCTATGTAGTTGCCCGAGAGAACCTGGGGACAATGCCAGGATTGGTGACAGCTGCAGCCCTGCTCATTGATTACCTGCTTACTGCAGCAGTGAGCCTGACCGCCGGGGTTGAAGCGATTGCATCAGCTTTTCCTGCCCTGCATGAGCACCGGGTACTGATATCCTTGGGATTGCTGCTGATCATCACCTTCGCCAACTTGCGTGGTCTGCGAGAGACAGGGACATTGATGGCTATCCCGGTATATCTATTCCTGTTCACTTACCTGCCTATGCTAGCGTACGGGATGTATCAGCTAATTACTCATGGAAGCATATCTTTAGCCTCTACAGCGCCACCTGCCGCACATCCCGTGACACTTTTCTTGATCATGCATACCTTCGCAACCGGCTGCACCGCCCTGACGGGTATTGAAGCCATCAGCAATGGTGTACCCGCTTTCAAGCCACCGGAATCAAAAAACGCCGGCCAGACCTTGATTGTCATGGCCATCCTGATGGGTATCCTATTCGTAGGCAGCATTGGACTCACCCAATACCTGGGGATCATCGCTGCCCAACAGGAGACAATCCTCTCGGCCCTGGCACGCCACCTGCTCGGTAATGGATTTCCTTATCTGCTGATACAGTTTTCAACCATGCTCATCCTGGCTGTGGCCGCGAATACCAGTTTTGCCGGCTTTCCGCGCCTGGCAGCCATCCTTGCCAAGGATGGATTCCTACCCCGCCAGTTCACCGGCCTGGGTGACCGGCTGGTCTTTGCAAATGGAATTATCGCCCTGGCGATTGCCACAGCATTGCTGATCATCTTGTTTGGTGGGACCAGCCACCTGCTGATTCCTCTCTTCGCAGTGGGGGTATTCCTGGCTTTCACCTTATCGCAAGCCGGGATGGTCAAGCACTGGTGGCGTGATCGGAAAAACAACCGGCGCTGGCTGGCTAAAGCTGCCATGAATGGCCTGGGAGCACTCGCAACTCTGACCACCTTGCTGATCGTGGCAGTAAGCAAATTTCGCGAAGGGGCCTGGATCACCCTCCTGCTCCTGCCTCTAATTGTGTTTGCTTTCTTACAGGTTAGAACACATTACCAGAAGGTGCGTCAGCAGCTCAGTTTGCGTGGCTTACCGCCCGATCTTAAGCCTCTGCCTCCCATGCGATTAGTTGTGCCGGTTTCGGGCGTCCACCGAGGCATGGTGCCGGCAATGGATTTTGCACAGTCAATCTCAAAAAACATTACCGCGATTTATGTGGAGCTTGAACCTGGTGCAGGTGAAGAACTGCGCAAAGAATGGGTCTGCTGGTGGCCCGACATCCCTCTGGTGGTTTTAGCATCCCCGTACCGTTCGATCATCCAACCCTTACTGGATTACCTGGATGAAGACGATCGGCAGCACAACGATGGAACTTTGGCTGCGGTTGTTTTGCCAGAATTTATCCCCGCCCGCTGGTGGCAAGCCTTACTGCACAACCAGACCACCCTACTCATCCGGGCAGCCCTGCTCTACCGTCGTCGTACGCTGGGATTCCAACGCATCATCATCGATGTCCCCTATCACCTAAAGAAATAGACAAGGAGCCAACCTAATGAAAATCCTGATCGCAACTGATATGGAAGGTATCACCGGTGTGACCAATTGGGACCAGGTGGATCCCAACCATGCTGAATACCCACGCTTCCGGCGCTTGATGACCGGTGATGTCAATGCCGCAATACGAGGTGTGTGCGCAGCGGGTATCAAAGACATCCTGGTGACGGATGGTCATGATCGCGGCACCAATCTCCTGATCGAGGAGCTGGATCCCTGTGCCCAGCTGGTGTGTGGTGATTACTCGCCCCTGGCTATGGTCCAGGGAGTGGACCAGGGTGTGGATGGAGTCATCTTTATTGGTTATCACGCCAGGGCTGGCTCTCAGAATGGCATCCTCGATCACACCTGGTCAAGCCGCCGGGTAGCCAACCTGTGGCTGAATGAAGTGCTGGTGGGCGAATATGGGCTGAACGGGGCAGTAGCTGGTTACTTTAATGCTCCTGTGCTCATGCTCACTGGAGACCAGACGGTGTGTGCCCAGGCATCAGAGCTGTTAGGAACGATTGAGACGGTGGTGGTGAAAACCGCCGTAAGCCGTATGGCTGCGGTATGCCTGCCTCCCCAGGTCACCGAAGAATTAATCCAAAAGACTGCCATGCAGGCGGTAAAGCGCTTAGAAGCAGGCGAAGCCCCGAAGCCGTACACCGTTTCAAAGCCTGTGAAGGTTACGATCGATTTCAACACCTCCGACCAGGCGGACCAGGCAGCCATCTTCCCGGGAGCGACTCGCCTGGATGGCCGGCGCCTAACTTTCATCGCTAAGGACATGCTGGCAGCGTATTTGGGATTTCAGGCTGCGGTGGCCCTGGTTGGTCTGTAGTCCCAGCCATGCCCCTGTATACCATCGGATACAGCAACCACCCGATTGACCGCTTCCTGGGACTGCTGCTGGACCATGGCATCAGGCTATTAGTAGATGTACGCAGCACGCCTTACAGCCGCTTTAACCCACAATTTAACCAGAAAGCACTGGAGCAGGCTTTGCACACCCGAGGCATTGTGTACTACTACCTCGGGGATGTACTGGGGGGAAGGCCTAAAGACCCTGCGTGCTATATCCACAACACAGTGCCCACCAAAGCTGATGACTTCATGCATGAAATTGACTACCCTGCGGTGATGAGGCAACCCTGGTTCACCCAGGGCATCGACAGTCTGCTCGAGCTGGCGGGCAGGCAGCTTACCTGTATCCTGTGCTCGGAAAAAGACCCCGCCCACTGCCACCGGCATCATCTAATTGCCCGCTACTTATTGGCTGAACATCCCAAGATGACCATCTGGCATATCCTGCCAGATAGCAGCCTGATTAACGCTGGATTTCTACTGGGTCCTGCCAGCCACACAGACCTGGAGCAACTGTCATTCAAAGTGTAAAGTCACCCATTAGTATTGGTCGGGGATAAATGAGATTATTACATGCGGTTGCCTGGTCTACAACCCTCTCAATTTCCCTTAAACTAACTATGCTATAATCCCCCCGCAGAAAGGGAAATTATGCTTAAGAAATTCGTTACCATTTTCGGCGGTGACCCAAACAAGAAAGCCCTGAATAAGTCAACCGAGATCGTTGACCAGGTAAACAGCCTAGAGCCCCAGTTTGAAGCGTTGAGCTCCGAAGAGTTACTGGGTAAAACCATGGAATTCAAGCAACGCCTGGCAGAGGGTGAGACTCTGGATGACCTGCTTCCAGAGGCGTTTGCTGCCGTGCGCGAAGCCAGTAAGCGCACCAACGGCCAGCGACATTATGACGTCCAATTGATCGGTGGGATCTCATTGCACCAGGGTAAGATCGCTGAAATGCGCACTGGTGAAGGGAAAACCCTGGTGGCTACTTTACCGCTCTATTTGAACGCCTTAATGGGCAAGGGCTGTCACCTGATAACCGTCAATGATTACCTGGCTCGCCGTGATGCGCGCTGGATGGCCCCTATATTCAACGCCTTAGGGTTGAGCGTAGGCGTGCTGCAGATGGCCTCCCGTACCGAGAATGGCAAGAAAGCCTTCATCATTGACCTTGAAAAGACCTCTCCGCACGAAGATCAGCACCAGTTACGTCTGGTTGACCGGCGTGAGGCTTATGCGGCGGATATCACTTACGGAATCAACTCGGAATTCGGTTTTGACTACCTGCGCGATAACATGACCATGCGCCTGGACGAGCGCGTCCAGCGCGGTCACTATTATGCCATCGTGGATGAGGTCGATAACATCCTCATCGATGAAGCCCGCACACCCCTGATCATCTCCGGGCCAGCCCAGGATGAATCAGAATGGTACCTACGCACGGCCGTGGTCGCCCGTCAGCTGAGGCCCGAAGATTTCGAGCTGAATGACCGCGACCGCACCATCACCCTCACTGAGCTTGGTGAAATGCACGTCGAAGAATTGCTTGGCGTTCCACTGCGCGACCCCGATCGCCCTGAGGATGTCACGCCTGAGCAGGCCCGCCTGATGGGTTTTCTCGAGCAAGCCCTGCGGGCCCAGTATCTGTTCAAGCGCAACAAAGACTACCTGGTGCAAGCTGGTAAGGTAGTGATCGTTGATGAATTTACCGGCCGGCTCATGCCTGGACGGCGCTGGTCAGATGGATTGCACCAGGCTGTTGAAGCCAAGGAAGGTGTGCGCGTCCAGGCTGAGAACGTGACCTACGCCACCATCACAATCCAGAATTACTTCCGCATGTATGAAAAGCTATGCGGCATGACCGGTACCGCCCTGACCGAAGCGGAGGAGTTCGACAAGATCTACAAGCTGGATGTAATCGCCATTCCCACCAACCTGGAATACCAGGCAATCCGTGAAGGGTCCTCGCTCATCCAGCTGGAGGACCGGGATGAGCAAGGCTACAAATACAACTTTTATGCCCTGCGCAACGACCCCGATAAAACACCGGTCTTCTTCAAGCGGAAGGATTACCCGGATGTGATCTACCGCACCGAGGAAGTCAAATTTCGCGCCATCAGCAGCGAAATCCTGCGCCTGCACGCGATGGGCCGCCCCATGCTGGTCGGTACGACCTCGGTTGAGTTATCCGACCATCTCTCAGCCCGCCTACGGGCTGAGCCGTTACGTAAGCTGACCCAGGTAGCCCTGCTGCGCCAAGCCTGGCTGGAAAAGAACAACCGTGAAGAAGATGGACGGCTGATCGAAGAGTTGGTACCCCTCAACGCACCTCTCGACCAGTTACAGGTGGCTGAGATGCGCAAGATGGCACGTGACCTGGGGATTTCCTTCAACCCGGAGGACCCCGAAAACCTGTCGCGCCTGATTGAAATTCTCGAGCTCACACCCGAGGATAGTGGACGATTGAAGGGAGACCTGGAAGCCGGCATCTCCCACCAGGTGTTGAATGCCCGCAAGCACACCGAAGAATCGCAGATCATCGCAGGGGCAGGCGCATTTGGGGCGGTAACCATCGCCACCAACATGGCCGGTCGTGGTGTAGACATCAAGCTGGGCGGTGAGCTGCCTGAAGGGGTGATCGATTCAGTCAACCGCGTGCTGCGCCGAGCAGGCTATGCTGACCCGTACGATATGCGCCACGAAGAAAGACGCCAGGCTCTCGAAAAGCTCACCACCGAGCAGATCGGTATCTACGAAGCCGATATCAACACCTTTTTAACCTACATGCAAGACATGCAGCGGGTGAAGGACCTGGGTGGCCTGCACGTCATCGGCTCTGAACGCCATGAAGCGAGGCGCATCGATAATCAGCTGCGCGGCCGTGCTGCTCGCCAGGGTGACCCCGGATCATCCCGCTTTTATCTCTCGCTGGAAGATGAGCTGATGCGCCGCTTCGGCGGTGGCCAGGTTGAGTCGATCATGCAGCGCATGAAGATCGACGATGCGGTACCCATGGAGGTGGGCCTGGTCAGCCGCCTGGTGGAGCAGTCACAGACGCGCGTTGAAGGTGCCAACTTTGACGTCCGCAAGCACCTGTTGGAATACGATGATGTACTGAATACCCAGCGCAAAAGCATCTATGGCCAGCGTGATCGCATCTTCACCAAGCAAGACCTGTCAGAGGATATCAGTGAGCTCCTGGCTACGGAAGTCAACCGACGCGCTCCTGAGGCATTGGACGATGCAGAAGGTCCATGGAAGCTTCTGGCCTGGCTGGACCAAATCCAGCCGCCGCTCGACCTGGCCGGGTTGCTGTACCCGTCCTATTCCCTCAAACTATTGGTGGACTACCTGGCGAACCGCCAGAAGTCCTATTCGTCTGCTGCAGATCTACGCGATGCCCTGCTCAGTCTGGCTTCAGAAGCCTTGACGGCGGAAGAGACACACCTGCTGCATACGATCGACGAGTTGCTGGCCTCCAGCCATGAGCGGCTGGAAAGCCAGGCCAAGGAACGCTTGGACGCTCTCGATACCTTTTATGAAGGGCTCAACCTGGGTGAGGCGGATGAGGCCGCGCCTCGCTCAGCACGGGAGCTACTGGATGAGCTGGTGGGCATGGTGCATGTCAATATCCGCCTGACCCCCGAAGAGTTACGCCTAATGCGGGATGACCCCGAGCAGGTACGCAAGTCCATCCGTTCGCAGATCGAGAATGCTGTGGCTGGACAATCTGTTATGCGCCTGGTGGGTGCCATCGAACGCCGTCTGGAAGATAGCGTCGATCTGGATGCAACCCAATTCGACACTTCCGATTGGGAGAGCATGGCTGACCAGGTGTACAAGGCTACCCAGCAAATCCTCTCCAAGCGTCGCGAGCGCCTGCTTGGCAATGGCGCTGGCCCTGCGTCAGGTCAGCTGTCCCATGATTTGGAATCGGCTCTGGCCAAAATCAACGGACCGGTCACCAGCAACCATCTGTTGGGTCTATTGCTGATGATGCCTCAGGGCACCAAGGCCTCGTTTGACAAGAAGACCCACCGGCGGGTGCTTGAGCGAACCACGCGCCTGACCTATATTTACCTTGCCACCAAGCTGCTTGAAAAACGCACCTCGGAAGACATCACCGAAGATGTGCTGAAACACCTACAAAGTGCCCAGGAGACCATTCGCCGGGCCTGGGGCGCAAGTGAATTTTCCCGCATCGCTGCATCCCGCTTGCCGGACCTCGAGCCCAACCTGCGCGATACACTATGCAGCTTGCTGGGCGAACAGGTATGTGCCAGCCTGCAGACGCAACCCCTGCAAAGCTTGGACCGAGAACAGATTCTTACCGTTATGGATGAGCTGGGCAGGCGCATGCTCACCGAAGTCTACCGCCAGCTGCTCCTGGGGGTAATCACCGAGCTGTGGGTGGATTACCTGACCCAGATGGAATCCTTGCGCATCTCGATCGGCCTGGAGGCCTATGGGCAGCGAGACCCACTGGTGCAGTATAAATCCAAAGCCTTCGAGCTGTTCCAGAATCTGCTCAAGGATAT
The DNA here is from genome assembly GCA_003105035.1 of Anaerolineales bacterium. Taxonomy (NCBI): domain Bacteria; kingdom Bacillati; phylum Chloroflexota; class Anaerolineae; order Anaerolineales; species Anaerolineales bacterium. Next base: position 28,294 of record PQAL01000035.1, read on the forward strand.
GCGCAGCGGGGTGATCACGCGCATGTTCACCTTCCGTCCGCGCGTTCAGACCAGTATCCAGGGTGAAGGCAAACACCTGGTCACCGAGGGTGCGCTGGAAGCAGGAGCAGAGCCAGCCGAGACGGGTGGGGATGGACAAGAGCAGGCTGAGGAAGCAATCGCGGAGGAATCGGGTGAGGAAGAACCTGAGGTGGAACCTGCCGCACTCAGCTCAAATCAATCAGAGCTCAGTCGGTCACAGAAGCGGAGAAGGCACCGAAAATAAGGAAGATAATAGAATAACCACTAAGGATTGAAAGACCCAAAGGTTCTTTTATAACAGCTGACCTAAATATGATAGTTTTAATAGGGCTATTCGAACCTCATAAATAGAAAACAACCGCCCTCCTTTTCAACAAGGAGGGCGGTAAGTTATCGCCTAAATGTTATCGTGTCACTTTAGTGGCTATTGAGATCATTTCATTATCGCCAGGGTAGACATCGCGGGCATTGATGAGTGTGACGACAGCTTTGAAGGTGACTTTGCCCAAGGCGGCATCTTCAGCGGTGAAGGTGTAATTGAAGGTGAAAGCTTGGGCCCTGCTGGGTGGACGGGCGGGGATGGGTTGGGTGATCGAACCCACCAGCTCATATCCATTTACGGTGCTTTTGTACAGGTCCACCGTAATATCTTCGGCATAATTCAAGTTCTTTATGTAGACGGTAATCGTCTTGGTTTGGCCGGCGCGGGCGGAAGTGGGTACGACGAAGCGAGTGATCCCAACATCATGGGTACGAACCTGTACCGTTTGGGAGGTCGAGGCTGTACGTCCATCTTTCGTCATTGCAGTCAACTGGACTGTGTAGTCACCATCAGCCGCATATGCATGGATGGGGTAGCAATCCGATGCGCTGTTCCCATCACCAAAATCCCAGGTACAAGACTGGGTATCTGACCCACCCGGATCGGAAGATTCATTGTTAAATTGAATGCCTTCCAACTTCATCGGATCTAAAGGACTAAAGCTAAATTGGGCTACAGGCGCTGGCGCTGGGTAAAAGTTAAAGTTTATTGTAGTACCCCAATATTCTGCACCATTGAAGGTTTGGATGTAGTAGGTCTTACCAGCCTCAAACCTAGTGGTTGCTCGAATCATAGCATAGTTATTCCGGCATTCTAACAATTTCAGGTTATTTAAATCCGTGCCGGAATACACAGCAATGACTGGGTAGCTGCCTTGGGCCTCAGAAGTATATGAGCCGCTTGATGCTGGAGTAAAAGCATACCAGATCGTTTTTTGAAAATACCAGTAGCTGCAAACACTTGGCTCACCAATTTCCGTTGTGGCAGATACAGCCTCAACAAAATCGGAATAAGGAACTTCAGTGATCACCTTGGCATCAGCAAAATTATCGTTACTAGGTGGAGGAATCAGTTCCATCGTGAATGTTACTTCACCGCCATTATCGGTAAAAACCTGAAAATAATAGGTCGTCCCCGCAGATAACGTAATATCTTTCTGAGAGAAACTCCAATCACTCATACAATCGATCATTTGCAGATTAGCTAGATCCGAGCCCGTATAGGTAGCTAGCCTTAGATATCCATCGCCAGATAGCTGCCGCCTGTACAGACCATCACTAGGAGCTAAGTAAGAATACCAAACTGTATGCTGAGCATACCAGTAACAGGGATTTGGCTCTCCTGGCTCTGCTGTCGCTAAGGCTGTGTTCACTGTTTGGGAGAACGGCAATTCTGGAATTGCCAGGGCATTAACGAAATCGTCATTCGCTGGTGGAAGATTCTCGGCGATACTTAGTGTGACGATTCCTCCGACGGGTGATTCTCCTGGTGGTGGGTACGCTCCGACCTTGATAGCCATCAGCTCAAAATAGTAGGTTGTACCACCGAGCACAGCAAAATTAGTGGTTATCTGTGAATTAAGCCAACAGCCCACTGGATTAAGATTCCCACCTTCTGAGCGGAAAATCGACAATACAACATAAAAGTCAGCATCTGTACTCACGGAGATATTCAGGCTTTCATCTTCAGCTGGAGCGTAAACATACCAAATCGATCTGCCCTGAATTGAGCACGTGTATGGATCACCCGGCCCAATCGTCGCTTCAGATGTATCCTGACTATCACTAAAGGGCAAACTCGAGATTTCTGTAGCTGCGCCTATATCATCGTTCCCGGGAGGCGAGGCTAATACAGCTATGGCACTGAATGCCAGCAGGATCGTAGTGATCATCAAAATGCCTGCCAGGTTTTTAATTTTTTGAATTGTGTTCATGCTCTCCTCATGCAATTCTTTTTTGTAAAATATGTACTCTTATTATCAACGTTATGCTTAGAGACCAGTCCATTCACATGGTCAATGTCATCTAAAATTCGTCGATGGCGGGCTATTTTGTTACCTTGATCGCATAAGATATCAATTCATTATCCAGTGGAAAAGCATCACGCGCATTGATAATGTTTGCGATCACTTTGAAGGTGACCTTCCCTACTGCTGCATCCTCCTTGGAAAATGTGTATGCGAAGGTGAACAGCTGAGCCCGGTTGGCGGGACGCACCGGCATCGATTGGACGAGCGATCCGACCCATACATTTCCATTTGCAGTAATCTTGTACAAGTCAACCTGGACTGTTTCTTGATAATACAGGTTTTTGATATAAACATTGATTTGCTTGGTTTGACCGACGCGGGCGGAATTGGACACTTCGAAGCGGGTGACCCCGACATCATGAGTCCGGACTTGCACAATCTGTGATGTTGAAGCTGATCGCCCATCCGAAGTTGTTGCCTCCAAGTTGACTGTGTAGTCACCATCGCTTACATATGTATGAATGGGACTCCAATCGGTTGAGCTAGTACCATCTCCAAAATTCCAATTACAGCCTACAAAAGCACCGACAGGATCATAGGAATAGTTGTTAAATTGAATCGAGTCGTATTTGTTTGCATCTCCGGGCCAATAATTAAAGTAGGCTTCGGCAGGTGGTGTGGGGTAGAGATTAAAACCAATAATATATGGACTGTCCCAATAATAATAAATGTACACTTGGTAATAATATGTCGTATTCGCTTCTAACCGTACAGTTAACCTGGTTGGTGCATTCCAATCACCCACGGCACAAGCAATATTATTCAGGCTGCTCAAATCAGAACCGGTATAGATCGCCACAACAGTAAAATAACCAGCGTCAACAGTATACGAACCATTGGTTGTAGGTCTGAATGAGTACCATATCGACCTTTGAGCTTCCTGTCCACAACCAGCTGGCTCACCCGGCTCTGAAGTCGCAGCAATTACATACACCGAATCTGAGTAGGATGGTTGTGAAATTACCTTGGCGTCAATAAAATTGTCATTGGTTGGCGGTGTGACCTGGTAAATATTAAAATTAATATTCAAACCCATATCATCAAATGCAAAGAAAGTTTGAATGTAGTAGGTTGTACCAGCATTAAGGTACAACGTTGACTTAGCCGAATACATAGAAGTTTGGCAATCTACTACTTGCAAGTTATTCAAATCAGATCCTGTGTAGATGGCCAGAACTGGGTGCGAGCCTCCATTGGATTCAAGGCTATAGAACCCATTTTGTGCCGGAGTATACGAATACCAAATAGATTTTTGGAATATCCAGTAACATCCCATAGGCTCGCCCTGCTCAGTGGTCGCATCGGTTGTATCAATGATGTCAGTGTAAGGCGTACCTGGAATTACCCTGGCATCGGCAAAATTATCATTGGTCGGAGCGTCAGCCAAGGCAGTGATAGCCGTGATGGCGAGCAGGATGAGTGTGAGCACCACGGTACCTGCGATGTTCTTGATTTTTATTTTTATGTTCATGTTCTCCTCAAGTAATTCTTACATGGTGGAAGAAGCGAACTCGGGTTACAGCCGACCAGCCGATCGCAGATCAAGTCACTATCTTCCAGGTAGCCGTTAGTTTTCTTTGAATCCAGCATAGCTGATAATCACCTCCTCGAGAAATACTCTATCGGTCAAGCTTTCATTAGCCTCAATGTGATTCGTGAGATTAAACACGATGAAATTATTATTCCAAACATCAACTGCCAATACCAGTATCATCACTGCCAAAAAACGCCAAAATGGTGAGCAGCTCAGGCGATTTCTCCTAATAGAAGCAAAAAAAACACTTGCGTGGACTTATGATGAGCTATTTACCGGTAATAGCCTATGAATTACGAATGAAATCGTATCAATTTAAGAAGGAAAAAAGAAGCCGCGGGTGATGAAGAACCCAGTTGGAGCCTGCAGAAGCTAGCACCTGCCAGGTACAACTGAGCCGATCATAGAAGAGGCAGCGGCACCGGAAGTTGGGCCTCGACGGATGCATCTATCTAGACATACTCCAGTGGAGCGTCTCTCCATCCAGGAATCAAGTAGATATCGGCGAATGATAAACACGATAAGGTTAGTAGAGGAATAATCTCGTTTCAGAGATTCATAGAGTCTTAACCAATGTGCAACCAGATGCTTCGATAAATATGCATATAATCCTGAACAAGAAACCAAACCGCTACACACGGGAGGAAAAAATGGCACAACCGCTGGATATTATCTTGGCATTCCACAATGCATTTCGTAACGACATGCAGCGGATCGATCGCGCCGCGCGGGATACGGCACGAGGAAAAACAGGCTTATCCCAGGAAATCGAACGCTTCCGGTTCTTTAACGAGATCCTGGTCTGGCATGCAAATGGCGAAGAACAGGCTATCTTTCCAGAGGTTGAAAAGGTAGCGCCTTTAGTTGCTGAAGCCTATGAGCGTGACCATCGCGGCCTGGACGCGGCCTTCGATGCTCTGAACTCAGCCGTGACTGCCAGAGATCTACTAGAAACCTCACGCACCTCGGCTGCCTTCAAGTTCCACCTGGATATTCACCTCGGGAAAGAAGATGCCCACCTGTATCGCATTATGCGCGAGCGCATCCCCATCCCCGAGCAGGCCAGGGCTGTCGGCATCATGTCGAAAGCAGTGCCGCAGGAGCGCTTTCCTGAGGCAATCGCCTGGCTGTTCTCTCTGATCAACCTTGATGATCAGGAGAATGTCATGCTCATCTGGCAGATGGCGATGATGCCAGAAGTATTTTCTCAGGTTAAACTCCTCGTCCAAAAAGCGACCGGGGATGGGTGGGCAGATCTGGTACGGCGAGTCCCAACGCTGGAGTGATCTCAATTCAATCCAGGTGATTTCCAAGGTTTATTAGCGTATGCCCTGGCTTGCTGTCACGCCATCAAGGACCAAGCTTAAAAAAAGCTATACAAGGTACTATTTGTAGTTAAATTCGATAATCGTTTTCAGACCTTACAACCCCAGCTGCTGGCGGAACTGCGCCGCATATGCCCGGTATTCTTCCAGCTTCTGCGGGTCGAGCTCGTCCTGGAAGATCAGGTGTACCTGGGTGAGGGCATCCACGAACGTATCGGCGTTCGGAGCAACGCCTAAAACGTTCGACATGCTGCCTTTTTCCAGCTTGATCTTCCCCAGCAGGAAATCGGTGATGAATTTATGCTCTTTCCTCAGAATCAGCTTCCACTGCTGAGGTGAAGCTGAGAGGAACATCTCCGCCTTTTCCTTGGCCTCCGCCTCATTATAGAATCGGAAGTCAGTCAGAGCGCCTTTGGTGACGATGCCTCCAAAGATGAGGTCCTTTTCAATCCCCCAGGCAGGCTCAGCTGTCACCCGGTACATGATCGCCACCGACAGCTTCTTCATCGCTTCCTGGAAGCGTGGTGTAAACTGGTAGATCCGGGTAGTCTCTTCCAGCCACTCTGGTGTGCAATAGATGCAGTCCATCTTGATCAACCCTCCTTCTGGCTTTTCATCCTGGCGATCGCCTGCGCGCGCAGGGCATTCTTAAACACTTTTTCCGTTACCGTCAGTGGCAGCTGGTCGCGAAACTCAACCACTTTCGGTACGGCATAGGGAGATAGGTGCTGGCGGCAAAAATCGCGGATCTCGGATTCTGTCACCGAACCTTTATACCCGTCCTTCAAGGCAACCACGGCTATCACCCGCTCACTGCCGGGAATATCCGGGTCGGGGATACCGAAGGCAGCCGCGGTGGCAACGGCGGGGTGCTTAAATAGCACCTCATCCACTTCGGTGGTATAGACCTTGAAGCCCGACACATTGACCATATCCTTCATGCGATCGACGATCTGGAAATATCCCGCTTCGTCCATCACACCGATATCGCCAGTGTGCAGCCAGCCGTCTGCAGTGAGGCCGCTTCCCGGTTCGGGCCAGTACCCGAGCATGACCTGCGGGCCACGGATGACCACCTCGCCCGGTTTACCCACAGGAACATCCAGGCCTGTTTCAGGATCAGCCAGGCGGCATTCAGTATCGGGCAATGGGACACCGATCCCCGGTTTCTCTTTTGCCATGAACCCCATGATACGCGAAAAGCTGGTGAGATTGATATGGGCAACTGAAGTGGTCTCGGTCAATCCATACCCCTCCGAGACAGACATACCGGTCTTCCGCTTGATCTCCGCAGCCACTTCTTGTGGCAGTGGGGCAGACCCACTGAACAACATGCTATTGGAACGCTTCAACCCTGCGTCTGCCAGGCGCATGAACTGAGTCGGCACGCCAGGCACCAAGAACGGCCGGTGGTCGATGATCGAGGCGAGCAGTGCATCTGTATCTCGTGCGTCTGGCAAGACCAGCAGGCGCATTCCCAGGTAAACGGAAGTAGTCTGGATGAAATTGCCATATACATGAAACATGGGGATCGAGAGCAGGACGGAGGTTTTCCCGCGAACACCTCCCAACAGCGGTTTCATGAACCATGGCAGGGTCTGCACGATACTGGCGTAACCATTGTAATGGGTGAGCATCACCCCTTTGGGGGTACCGGTTGCCCCACCGGTGAATGCCAGCTGACATAAATCGTGCATGGGGTCGATCACCACATGAGGCGGAATGGGGTCAGGTTCAGTAAGCATCGAGCCAAAATCGTAGACCCGGCCCGGCAGAGGACCCTCAACCTGGTCGCCAAGGAAAGACGCCTGGGAGGTTAGGAGAATCCCTTGCAGATCCGAGCCACTGATCAAAGCCAGGGCACGGTCGAGATTAGCCTGCTGGCAAATGATGAAGCGGCTGTGCGAGCGACTCACCTCGTGGTGAAGCCCTTCATCCGTACGCAAGATGCTGGTTGGTACCACCACCCCGCCAGCCCTGAGGATGCCCCAAAAGGAAATTATGTATTCGGGGCAGTTAGGGAGAAAGATACACACCCGGTCGCCTTTCTCCAGGCCCAGTTTAATCAGCCCATTGGCCAGGCTGTCCACCCGGCGCTTCAGCTGGTGATATTTGATCTCCTGACCTTTGAACAGGATGGCGGTCTGGTTGGGAAACTCACTGGCGGAACGATCCAGGATTTCAAAGAGGGGTTTCTGCGGATATGGATCAAGACTGTAATCGAGCTTATATGGGCCGAGCATATAACTCTTCAGCCAGGGGCGATCCGTGTAATTCATGGCATGCTCCTCATCCTGGTCAATCTGCCTTGCCATTTAACCCAGGTTTTGTGGTCAGACACATACTAAAGAAATTAAGTCATCGAGTTCCAATTCATGAAGCCTGGTAGGGGTTGGAATACCGGTGGCGACATCCCAGCCGCGCAGCTCATAATAAGCATCCTTCATTTTCTCCAACGCCGGAAGATCAAAAACCATGCCCCTGGCAGGGCCGTCTGGCAGTGGATCCGACATCAGGCGCTGGGGGAGGAGATCATGTTCACGGCGTAAGCCTTCGCGTACGGAATACACTCGCGCTAAATTCTGCAACCGGTCGCCACACTTGCGGAATTCAGCCAGGTCGAAATCCCACCCGGTGGCTGACCTGACCAGATCCACGAGCTCATTCGCGGAAACCACGACACCCATGAACTTACATCCGCCTAATGCATCCAGGACATTCAAGGCATTCTCCAAATCAATCAATACCCGGGCATCATGTGGATCAGCCGCGTATGGATCAGGGATAGTGCTATCGTCCACGATCAAGAAAGGCATATCGATAAAGGTTGGACCCTGGACATACCCATTCATATGATCACCGCCACGATTGGCAGTTACGTACGCCAGGCCGGTGATCTTGGTGGCACGTGGATCATAAGCAGGCAACTCCAGCCCTTTCACTTGAATGGCAAAATGCTCGCTATCGTGACCCAGGCGCTGCGCCATACGCAGTGACCCTTCGGCCAGGAGATCTCCAAAACCCTCCCGGCGGGCAATGCGTTCTACCAGATCAACCACGAGGTCAGCGTCGCCGAATTGTAAATTCAGGCCCCCGGTCTGATCCGTATTGATGAACCCACGCTGGAAACACTCCATGGCAAAGGAGATTGTCGCACCTGCGCTGATCGTGTCCAGACCATATTCATTGCAGCGGTAATTTGCCATGGCGATGGCGTTTAAATCGTCGATGCCACACATGGCTCCCAGCGTATCAACCGTTTCATATTCTGGCCCTTCGCCGTGTTTGCCTTTCCATTTTCCCTCGCGGATCTCCGTTCCCCGGCCGCATGCCACCGGGCACGCAAAGCAGCGCACCCCTTCTACTAATATCTGGTCTGTCATCGCCTGACCGTTAACATTATCGATCTGCTCAAACGTCCCCTGCTGCCAGTTCTGGGTTGGATAACCTCCGCGCATGTTGACCAGGTCAGCAACCATATTAGTCCCATACGTCTCAATGACGATCTTGATCACCGATTCATCCATATACTCGCGTTGGCGCTGAGTGACTTTCATGAATGTCTGGGCGTCATCGAGGGCGATTTTCTGGGTGCCTGCACAAGCAATCGCTTTTAACCGTTTGGAGCCCATCACTGCTCCCATCCCGGTGCGACCAGCCGCGCGGTGTTTATTATTCATGATGGATGCATAACGCACCAGATTCTCGCCAGCTGGCCCTATGCAAGCCACATTGACCGGCTTGCCGATCTCAGACTGAAGCCTGTTATCGCATTCAGGAACCGTCAGCCCCCACAGGTGATCGGCTTTGCGCAGCTCAGCCTTGCCGTTCATCAACAAGAGGTACACGGGCTCAGGTGAAACACCATCGAAAATCACCCCATCGAAACCACTCCATTTCATGGCTGGACCGAAGAAACCACCGGAATTGGACTGACCCCAATAGCCAGTTTGGGGCGATTTTGCAACCACTGAATAGCGACTGGCACTGGCCGAAGGTGTGCCGGTCAGCGCCCCGGTCATGAAGATCAAGACGTTTTGCGGTCCAAGGGGATCGATCCCCGGTGAGGTGAGCTCCAGCAGGTAGCGAGTTGCCAGACCAGCTCCACCCAGGGTCTGCCTAGCCCATGGGAGGTTGAGTGGCTCTGGCTGAACTGTCCCTGCAGTGAGATTTACCCGCAGAATTTGGCCCATAAACGCGTTACTCATAAGGTAGCCTCCAATCTGAAGGGACCAATCACAGGTCAATTGGTTGGTGAACGAGCTGAGGTTGTAGGAAAAACCGATGCACTTTAATAAGCCTCCATAACACAAAAAAGGCTTAATCCAGATAAATACAATAAGCCAATTGTTTGGAAATCCACCCTGATGGTTGCGGCAGTGATAGGTTTATTATAACAATATTAAGGGAAGATGCAGAGAAAAGTTGGGTTTCGTACGGGAGAGCACCGTACTCAACCCAACCTACTACACCAATTAAAACCAAGACGCACCAGTGATGCGTCTCTACAAAAATTGTCCCTATGATTTATATGATTTGATGATTGGCATGATTATTTGTAAACCAGAATCCTACACCTTCGATCCGCAATTCGTACAGAACTTCGTTTCGGCGGGTAGCTCGGTGCCGCAGTTCGGGCAAAACCGGGTGGTTTTTGAGGCTGCAGGAGCAGGGGATGGGGCAACCGCTTGGGTTGCAGCCGGCGCTGGCTGCGATTGTGCCTGTCCGAACACGGTCTGACCAGCTGGCTGCACCGGTGGAGTGCCATAAGTCTCCGCATCGATGCGCTGAATCTCAGCATTCTTCGCTTCAACCTGTTCCAGCAAACTGGCAATTGCCTGGCAGCTCTCGTCATATTCCGCTCCGGTTATCCCGGCTGTTTCACGCTCGGTGAAATACTTTTCTCCCAGTTTGGCGTAGTTCTCCTGAACCTGGTTTTTTAGCTTATCCAGCTCACCCCTGGCACGGTTCAACCGGCTCATCTTATCGGCTTCGAAAGCCACCTTTTCAGCACCGCTTTTCAGTCTTCCAAATATATCGCTCATCTCATCCTCCTGGAATTAATTGCTTAAGTATAGCTGAGGGTCTAAAGTTACACAACCCAGGTGATGTCGCCGTAAAGATATCAGACCATAATAAATATCAAGCAGAACATACCTTTAAAGTATCCACATCTTCTTTGAGCGGTCCTTTATTCATCCTGGCCTGACTCAACGTGGGGTTTGTGCATTTAAAGCCCGTTGGATATCTTTGACTCGGTGGAAGGCAGAATGTCCGTCCAGGTCATATGGCCATTCCTGCCTACGCTCCCGGCCACTGAACCACTCATCCGGGGTAGCTCTCAGGGCCACAAGCACATCTTCCTGCACCTGCCGATGCCAGGCCAGGATTTCTTGCGGTGGCTGATCACGCCAGCGCATGTAGATGAGGTGATTGGCCTCAGTCTCATTCAACCCGCGATCTTCTACAGGGCGGGGCAGCCCACGGGCAGAGCGGGCGGTATCAGCCTTCCAGTGGGTGATATGTGCCAGGGCATCCTTCACCGTCCAAGGATCTTTCGTCTCAGGCCTGGCCAGGGGGTATGCCCATTGCTCTTCCGTCAGGCGGGCGACCAGCTGGTCGAGGAGCTCGAATTCTTCAATCGTCCTGCGGATAACTTTTTCACGGTCGTGACGCATGGCCTTGTTTGCCTCCTATCTCAGTCAACTCAAGCCACTCAGATGCTCTATTATATGACGCACAAGGATAGGTTGGCCAGCTACTCAATAAGTCTGGGCAAGAATATCCGTGATGAAGTCCCTCGTCAGGGGTGTCAACCCAGGCGTTGACATCGCCCGATTTATGCACTACACTCAAATCTCCCTGGAATTTATATGGACGAATTATCATCACAGCAGGTGACCATCGATGACCCTTACTGGACCAGGCAGCTAGAAACCAATTCGAGCCAGGCCATCTACCACCAATGGGAGCAGCTGGAAACCAGCGGCTGTATCGACAACTTCCGTATCGCGGCGGGTGAGCTGGAAAGCTTCAGGGAAGGCTTCTTCTTCGCCGACTCAGATGCGTATAAATGGCTGGACGCAGGCGCCCGGATCTATGCCACCAAGCCCAACCCAAGGCTTGCCCAGTTGATGGACAGATTTATCTCCCTGGTTGGCCGTGCCCAGGACCCGGATGGCTACCTGTTCACCTACAACCAAATCCTGTTCCCAGACACACGCTGGCAGAACCTGTGGATCGAGCACGAGCTCTATTGCCACGGCCACCTGATCGAAGCAGGTGTGTCACACTTCCTGGCCACCCAGCAGACCAACCTGCTGGATATCGCCCGCAAAGCTGCCGAGCGGATAATGGCTGACTTTCGTGACAAGGGACCGGAATTCACCTCGGGCCACGAAGAGATTGAAATCGCCCTGCTACGCCTTTACGAAATTACAGGTGGCCGATCCTATCTCGAGATGGCCCAACAGTTCCTTGAACAGCGCGGGAAAACAACGCCTCTATCGTACACCATTTCGATTATCCGCCAGATCCGGTCTGTCGCATCGCGCCTCTCCCAGGTTCGCAAGGAGCGAGAAAGATACCTGGCTGAGCATGCGGATTATCCACCAAAAAAGCTCCCGCCCGGGAATTTTGCCAAATCAACCTCGACCTCCTACTTACGCTGGCTGGTCAGATAATTGAACGGAAAGTACCTTCAGCAACATGTCCCCATCCGCCGTCAGACCGTGCCGGTTGGGCATTCGGTCAGATTCGGATACCTGGAAACTGCAACGGCAATGCTGGCCCTCCTCCTGGGCGAGGCAAGCCTGCTGCCCGCCATGGAACAAACCTGGGAACACATGGTGCAGCGCCGCATGTACGTCACCGGTGGTATCGGAGCAGTGCCCGCGCTGGAAGGTTTCGGCAACGATTACGAACTGGATCCCGAATTGGCTTACGCTGAGACGTGCGCTGCCCTATCCTGCCTGTTCTGGAACTGGCAGCTGTCTCTAATCACTGCTCGGGCCAGATACAGCGACCTGTTCGAGTGGCAGCTGTATAACGCGGCAGCCGTCGGGATGGGGTTGAGTGGGAAAGACTACCTTTACAACAATCCCCTCGTCTGCCGGAGTGGCGTTACCCGCCGGGCATGGTATTCGGTTCCGTGCTGCCCTTCCAATTTATCGCGCACCTGGGCGGACCTGGGAAAATACATCTGCTCGGCCGATGCTGACAACCTGTGGATCCACCAGTATATTGGCAGCCGCATAAGGGTAGAGATGGGGGAGGAAGTAAATATTCACGTTGAATCAGATTTACCCTGGATCGGAAAAACCAGCATCCATATCAAGCCTGCCAGGCCGAGAGAATTCACCCTGCACCTGCGCATCCCTTCCTGGGTAGCTGCTGAACCGGCCTCGCCAATGATCAAGATAAACAATGAACCTTTGGCGAGCACAGGCCTGGCGGCTGCCCGGCCTTCTCAACCGGCACAGCCTACGGCATCGGGTTATGATCCGGAGCAGAGTTACTTCTTGCCCATACGCAGGGTCTGGTCTGCTGGCGATATGATCGAGCTGACCTATGACATGCCGATCTGCCAGCGTCATGCCCATGCCAAGGTGAAGGGGCACCAAGGTAAAGTTGCACTCACCCGCGGTCCGCTGGTTTACTGCCTGGAGAGCACGGATAACCCGGGGGTGGATATCTTCTCTGCCCGGCTCGACCCAGCCAGCCTGCAGACTGAACATGCACCACACCTGCTAGGTGGCATCAGCATGTTGAAGGGGGCAACCCAAGATGGCCAACCGCTCACCTTCATCCCCTATAACCTATGGGCTAACCGGGGCGAATCACAGATGACAGTTTGGGTAAACACATAAACACGATATGGAGCTACCATGATTGCTACCCTTACCATTTCAAAAAAAATCTGGACTGCTATCATCCTGTTGGGCTTTGCCGGCCAGCTGGCCTGGGGAGTGGAGAACCAGTTCTTCAACACCTTCATGTACAACAATATCACCCCCGACCCGCGCCCCATTTCGTGGATGGTAGCAGCTTCAGCCGTCACGGCTACGCTCACCACCATTCTGATGGGCACGCTCTCTGACCGGACCCGTTCGCGCTGGGGGCGACGTAAACCTTTCATCCTGTTTGGATACCTGGCCTTGGGCGTCATGACAGCGCTCTACCCTTCAGCAGCCGTTTTCCAGCCGGTTGGGGTAGCGATTTTCATGGCCATCTTGCTCGACTGCGTGATGACCTTCTTCGGTTCGACGGCCAACGACGCGGCATTAAACGCATACACTACCGACGTGACCAGCAACGAAAACCGCGGCCGGGTGATGGGGGTGATGGAAATTCTGACCTGGGTGGCAATCCTGATCGTTTACGGTGGGGCAGGCCCAATCATTGATCGTTTTGGGTATACCGCCTTCTTTTATTTTATCGGTGGACTGGTGTTCTTGCTTGGCTTGGTGGGAAGCCTGTTCATCCATGATGAGCCGCTGGGTGATAAACCGAAGGGAACTTACTGGCAGCACCTGGCTGAGAGCTTCCAGTGGAAGAACCTGGTCGCCAACCGAAATTTCTTCCTACTGATGATTGCTGTGGCATTGTGGCAAGTAGCCTTCAACATTTTCTTTCCATTCATCATCATTTACCTTCAACATTACCTGAAGCTGGACATCTCAAGCTCCTCATTAGCCATCGCGGTGATCATCCTGGTGGGTGGGATCGCCCTGGCCTGGCCGTTCGGCTTGCTGGTGGACCGTTGGGGTAGAAAACCTGTAGCGATGGCGGCAATTATTACTGAGATGATCGGGCTGATCTTGTTTTCGTTTACAAAATCCCTGGTTCCGCTCATCATTACCGGCATCCTGTGGCTTGCCCCATTCACTGCCTGGACCATAGCCACCAGCACGTGGAGCAAGGACCTGTTTCCTGAAGACAAGCGCGGTCAGTTCGCCGGGTTCTACCTGTTTTTCTGGGTCATGCTGCCCATGATCCTGGGTCCTCTCACCGGCGGATGGCTCAGCAGCAGCTATGGGATCAAAACCGTGATCGACGGGCAGGCAGCCATCGTCCCCACTCCGCTCCTGTTTCAGGTAGCCGGGGTGGTCACCCTGCTGACAGCTATTCCGCTATGGTTCGTGAAAACCCAGCCAACTCCAGCACAAGAATCGGTTTGATGGCATGGATGAAACCATGGATTGGCAGCTGGCTTCTGGCACGCTTCTAACCCGCTGGGCGAAGGATGTCAGACCTGAGAATGCCTGGCAGGAATACCCCCGTCCACAGATGAGCAGGCACGAATGGCAGAACCTAAATGGCATTTGGGATTATTGGATCACCGAGCGGAAGGACACATCCAAGTGGAAGCAGCGCGGTAAAATCCTTGTCCCTTTCCCGATCGAGTCTGCCCTTTCGGGCGTCATGCGCCCACTCGAGGCAGATGAGTTGTTATGGTATCAGAGGGCATTCGTCATCCCCAAAGAATGGGATGGTAAGCGTATCCTGCTACATTGCGAAGCTGTGGATTGGGAAACGACCGTCGCCGTTAATGACCGCCAGGTGGGCACGCACACAGGTGGATATTTACCTTTCTCATTCGACATTACCCAATATATCGTCGGGGGAGGGGCTCCAAACCAACTGGAGCTCTCTGTCTGGGACCCAACCGACACGTACTGGCAGCAGCGTGGCAAACAAGTCCGCAACCCAAAAGGCATCTGGTACTCAGCAATCTCCGGCATCTGGCAGACAATCTGGCTGGAAGCAGTGCCTGAGACTTTCATTGCCGGGCTGAAGATCACGCCTGACATCGACGCACACATTGTGCGGGTGAAGGCTGACCTGGTCGGTCCGCAGTCGCAGTCCATCGCCATTAATGTCGATGTATACGACCAAAATGCCTGCATTGCTGATGGTCAGGCAGAAGAAGGTGTGGCGGAGGTAACCATCCAACTACCTGATCCAAAACTTTGGAGCCCAGATTCTCCCCATCTTTATGACCTGGTGGTGACCGCGGGTGAAGATTGGGTGGGCAGCTACTTCGCCATGCGCAAGTTCAATCTGGAAGACGGTCGCTTGTGCCTGAATGGTTCACCATATTTCCAACTCGGACCACTCGACCAGGGTTACTGGCCGGATGGCCTGTACACCCCGCCTTCAGATGAGGCCATGCGCGGTGACCTCGAGATCTTGAAGGGGCTGGGCTTCAACATGCTGCGTAAACACGTTAAGGTGGAACCCAGGCGATATTACTATTACTGTGACCAGCTGGGGCTGATCGTCTGGCAGGATATGACAAATGGAGGCCGGGCAGTAGGCGAGGCGACCTCCATCCTAACGATGATGTTTGGCTCGCGACGGCGGGACCACAACTACCGATATGCCGGTCGGCAGGACGTCGCTTCTCGCCAGGATTTCAAGCGGGAGCTGCATGAGCTGGTAGACCATCTCCACAACTATCCGTGCATTGGAGTGTGGGTGCCTTTTAACGAAGGCTGGGGCCAATTTGATGCCAACCAAATTGCGAACTGGCTTAAGGAATATGACCCCACCCGCCTGGTAGATCATGCCAGTGGATGGTTTGACCAGAAGGGCGGGGATTGCAAGAGCATCCACATGTATAAGCTAAACCTACCCGTGACTAAGCCTGAAGCTTGCCGGGCGGTAGTGCTGTCGGAATTTGGCGGTTACAGCTTGAAGGTCGCAGGTCACCAGTGGAACCCGCAGGCGGAATTTGGATATAAGAAATTTGACACTTCTCAGGAACTAACTGACGCCTATGTGGATTTGTTGCAAACCCAGCTAAAACCCTGGATGGATGCAGGGCTATCGGCAGCCATCTATACCCAGACTACCGATGTGGAAAGCGAGGTCAACGGTTTTGTGACCTATGACCGTCAGGTGGAGAAGATGGACTTTTCGAGGATCAGGCAGGTGCACCAGGAGCTTCTCCGAGCATAGTATTCCTGGGCAATATCCCGCTTATTTTCCACCCATCTTGCTCTGCTTCTCCCACTCCAGCACGGCGGAGCGGATCAAGCCACGCACCTCTTCATCCGGCACCTCTTTGACACCGGAAAATTGTTGCCCATCCAGGCTGACGATCACTCCATGGCCTGGCCCATCATTGACCGTGAGCCCCCGTTTTTCAAACGATGTCTCGGTAATCATGCCTTGCAGGATATCGTTAATTTGCGTGGCAATACTTTTGACCACAGGAGCAGGCGCAGGTGCAGGCATCAGGATACCGCTCACCAGGTCAGGGAGCTGGGTGCTGACAGGTTTTACCTCGGGCTCAGGCTCGTAGAAAAACGGTGGCACACGCGGCGACTGTGATTGATCGGGCAGGGTTTCGGCAGGGATCCAGTCGTTCAGCTCAGGTATCGGTTTGGCGGTAGGCTCGGGCAGCTCTATAGCAGCCACAATGGGAGCAACAGGTAAAGGCTGCTCCAGCTGTCCCGGTTCACTGAGTGAAAACGGTGGAACTACCGGCTCTGAGGTGTCTGCTTCTTCCATCTGCCATGAGGATTCTGCTAACGCAGGGTTAATATCTGGCTCGGTCGAATCTGATAGAAGCGTGGCTGCATCGTTCGCTGTCGCCTGGCTGTCGGTTGCCTGTGATAAAGCTAACCACTTCACCAATACATTGGAAGTGAAGCTCAGACGGCGCAGTTGTGAAGGAGCGAGCTCCTCGACGGTCTTATAGGTTTTTCCCTCCATCTCGACCACCAGCTCCTTAGTAGTATTATCCCGCATCAGGCTGGTGATTACTACCAGGTTAGAATCCCTGGCTACACCTGCTGCGCTTTTCCGCCTTATGCTACGTATCAGGGCAACGATGATCCAGATGAGACCAACAATACCTGCTCCCAGGAAAAAGAAGAAGCCGGCAATCACTAACAGAGTGGACGAGTCCATGATCAACCTCCGTTCGGGCAGGGAGCGGGCTGACAGGAAGGGCAAAAATGGGTGCCGCGCTGCCCCACAATAGTGCGTGCAATTGGCGTGCCACATTCAGGGCAGGGTAACCCTGTACGCTGGTACACGCGGAAGTAATTCTGGAAATCCCCACCTCGGTATACCCAATCAATACTGGCCCCGTTACGTGCAATCCCATCGCGCAGAACAGCGCGGATACTTGCCAGGAGACGGATTGTCTGCTTTTCAGTGATGGCATGGGATGACATCAACGGGTGCAGTCTGGCAAGGTTGAGGGCTTCGTCAACATAAATATTTCCCAACCCGGCGATAAATGTCTGATCGAGCAGCAGCGGCTTGAGCTGGCGGTGAGAGGTGTGCAGACGCTCAAATATGGCGTGAGCGGTCAAGCTTTCATCAAGCGGCTCTGGCCCCAGGCCTCCGAGTACACGATCAACCTCATTGACCAGCCAAACACGGCCAAACTTGCGGGCATCATTGAACGCCAGCTCGTAACCGCCTTCCAATTGGAGCACCAGGCGGTCATGGTTAGCAGGATTTGTGCATGCAGGTCTGACCAACAAGTCACCGCTCATACGCAGGTGAAATAACAGCCAATCGCGGCTGAGCCGGAAGACCAGGAATTTCCCACGCCGGCCGATGTCTTCGATCACCTGACCGGGGAGACGGACAGTGAATTCGGCTGGAATGGGTTCAGCCAGGCTGCGCGCCCACAAAAGTTCAACGCCCAGGATGTGCCTGCCAGGCAGGGCAGGCTGTTCTTGCATTCCCAAGCGCAAGATACGGGCTATGGTTTCAACTTCGGGTAATTCGGGCATGTGTTTTCAACATCTTGGGCTTGCCAGCCAGGGGAACGGATCATCGATTACGAGCCGGCCAGATATTCGGTACGCAGGATGCTCATCACCAGCACATCGAGATACCTACCCTCCTTGAATTCAGCCTGGCGCTGGCAGCCTTCGTGGGTAAATCCAGCTTTTTCATAGGCGCGCATGGCTCGCTGATTCGTTTCGAACACCCGCAAGAATATCCGGTTGAGATTCAGGGTGTCGAAACCAAGTTTTACCAGCAGCCTGACAGCTTCGGTACCGTAACCACGATTCCAATACGCCTTCTCTCCGATCATGATACCGAATTCAGCGCTGGCGTTCCGCTGGTCGAAATTAAAAAAGCTCCACGTACCGATCAGCTGCCAGTATTCCTGGCCATGAGCATCCAATTCCCTAGCCTCGATAGCCAGATTGTGCTCATTGAGTGGTTTCGAGCGCATCTTATCGAACCAATCTTGCTCATCGGCGGTTGAGAAGGGCAAGTAAAAGCCAACCCCCCGCCTTACTTCAGGATCGTTGATCCATCTGGCAAAACTCACCAGGTCGGCCTGCTCAACGCCTCTGAAACGAATTCGCTCTGCGAATATCATCTGATCTCCAATGTCCTTACCAGGATAACACAACAGCTGATTTCATCGTATGAGTATCAAATTTCGTCACGCAGGATGCTCATGCGCAGTACATCGATGTACCTGCCACCTCGGAATTCAGCCTGACGTTCACGGCCCTCTTCGATAAATCCAGCCTTTTCATAGGCACGGATGGCACGCGGATTAGTCTCATAGACGTGCAAGAAGATGCGATGCAGGTTAAGCATATTAAACCCATGCTCAACCAGCAAACGCACCGCCTCGGTGCCATAACCCTGGTTCCAGATGGATTTCTCACCGATGGCGATACCCAATTCCGCTGATCGTGTACGCCAGTCGATAGAATCGAAAGCCAGGCTGCCAATCAGCTTCCAACCTGGCTCAGCAGGGTTACCCGTCGATTGTTTCACTTCGATTGCCATCACATGCTCTTCGCCGGGGCGTGTGAGCATGCGCTCGTACCAGCCCTCTTCTTCGGTTTGAGAAAGTGGATTGTGAATCAGCAGACCTTGCAGCACCTCGGGGTCGTTCAACCACTGGACAAAAAAGGGCAGGTCAGCCTTTTCCACCGCCCTTAAACGGATACGCTCACTGTAGATCATTGTTACGACCTGTCATTCTCAGGAGACTCCATCCACAAGCTTCTCCACGGCCTCAAAAGGCGATAGTCGCCTGGCGATAATATCATCCAGTGCTTGATCATATTGGCCAGCCACCAGACGCGAGCGAAAACCTTCAACCAGGGTGTTCTGCAGCAGCAGATCAAACTCAGTCTGCAGCCTCCAGCGCTCACGCTCTCCCCAGCCTCCTGTGGCCTGAAGATGGGTCCGGTGGTCGATGATCGCCTGTGCCAGTCGGGCAATACCGTTCCCGTCCAAGGCAACCGTGCGTAAGATGGGTGGCATCCACAGTGCTCCCTCTGGCTTAGCGGGAGCTCCCTGCGCTGCCACCGTCTCAAGCTTGCCATGGTGGACAAATTGATGAGGAACAGGATGGGCCAGGTTCAAGGAGCTACGCAAGGCACGCTCGGTGTTTTCCACACCCGGAAGGTCAGCTTTATTCACCACGAATATGTCGGCGATCTCCATGATGCCGGCCTTGATCGCCTGAATATCGTCACCCAGGCCGGGCGCTTCGACCACGATGGTGGTATGCGCCAAACGAGCAATATCCACCTCCGATTGGCCAGCTCCAACAGTCTCGATCAGCACCAGCTCAAATCCGGCAGCATCCAATACCTGGGCAACGGAGGCGGTGGCTGAGGCGATGCCGCCCAATGAGCCCCGCGTAGCCATTGAGCGGATGAAGACACCCGGGTCACCTGCCAGGTCACGCATGCGGATGCGGTCCCCCAATATCGCCCCTCCACTGAAGGGGCTGGTGGGATCTACCGCTACAATCGCCACCCGTTGGGACAAGTTCGCCTGCCGCACAAAGCGGGCAAGCTGGTTGACCAACGAGGATTTTCCCGTGCCGGAAGCACCGGTGACACCCACCAGGTGTGCCCTGCCGGTGTGCTGGAATAGCGCACTCAGCGTGCTTCTCCCTAAGAGAGTGCCATTCTCAACCTGGGTCAGGCTGCGTGCCAGTGCCAGCCGATCACCTGCCAGCACTGCCTGGGCGAGGTTTTGCTCACTCATAGGAAGCGCTTCATCTGCCTGAAGCTTTTACAGCTTTGCGGATATCGTTCACATAGGTCTCACTCAAGGTGCCTGGCCCGTAGATACCGATTACTCCCATTTGCATAAGCACGGGCACATCTTCATCAGGGACGATGCCTCCCAGAAAGACTTTAACATGCCCCTGCCCATTCGCTTTTAACAACTCGAGGACGCGCGGAACCAAAGCCATGTGGGCACCCGAAAGGATGGAAAGGCCCACCGCATCCACGTCTTCTTGCAAGGCAGCCTCGGCAATCATCTCGGGGGTTTGGCGCAGGCCGGTATAGATCACTTCCATCCCGGCATCACGCAAGGCACGTGCCACCACCTTGGCGCCCCGGTCGTGCCCGTCAAGCCCGGGCTTGGCAATCAATACTCGAAATCTTTGCTCACTCATCTTGCCTCCATTGCGATAACCAAGAAAATTATACCAAATGGAAGCAGTCGCAGTAGCTATTGGTGAGGCGCAATCAAGCGCTTATGTGGCTGTTGGAGAAACGGTCAAGTTGGGTATCGAATATCGAGGGTTCATTGACCCGAGCACCTGCATGAGGTAACAATGTAAGGCTAAGCGAGTCCAGATGGGCGGCCATAAAAAACATCCCACCGGGTCATTTGACCCGGCAGGATGTTTTAATGATCAATCAGGCTGTTAGTTGATCTTCTCGAATTTGCTGGCGGGCGTCTTGCATATGGGGCAAATCCCATCCAGTGGCCCTTCGTGGGTAAACCCACATATTGGGCAGACGTAATAATCCACTTCCGGCAAGGGTTTCTCGCCTTCCAAGGCATTCAGTGCTTTCTGGTACAGCTGCTCGTGGAGCTTTTCAACCTCAAAGGCGAACTTAAAGGAGGTAAGGGCGCGCTTCGCCGATTCTGCCTCAGCATCCTGGATGAATTCGGGGTACATCGTCACCCATTCATAGTTTTCGCCAGCAATGGCTGCTTTCAAGTTGTCGGCAGTGGAGCCGACGCCATCCAGGGCACGCAGGTGGCTATGGGCATGCACCGTCTCCGCCGCGGCTGCCGCCCGAAACAACTTGGCAACCTGGGGCTGGCCCTCTGCATCAGCTTTTTTGGCAAACGCCAGGTATTTGCGGTTCGCCTGAGATTCTCCGGCAAATGCAGCCTGTAGATCATCGGTAGTTTTTGACATAGCAATCTCCTCAAATAATAAATTCTAAACTATTGTTCAGTCGACTTGCTCGACCAGGTAGGTCTGCAGGCCCATGAGCTTAACCTGCCCAATCTGGGCTTCAAGCCAATCTACGTGTTCTTCCTCGTCCTTGAGGATAGAATCAAATAGCTCTCGTGTGCCGTTATCACCCACCTCGTATGCCAGGCGGATCCCCTCGTTATAGCCTTGGACTGCACCATACTCAGCCGCCAGGTCATTATCGAGCTGGTTTTCAACTGTCGCACCGACGCTGATCTTCTTCAGGTTGCTGACGATCGGTATACCGTCCAGGAACAGGATACGGGCGATGAGCTTTTCAGCGTGCTTCATCTCGGTTATGGCGCGCTCTTCAACAACCTTCCCCAGCTTTTCAAACTGCCAGTTATCACACATTTCTGCATGAACCATATATTGGCTGATGGCAGTCAGCTCATCTGACAACAGGTTATTGAGCGCAGCAAGGATCTTTTCGTTACCTTTCATAATGAATTACCTCCTGGTTATTTGATTTGGTGAACTGTTTAATTTTTTGATATTATATTGGATTGCTGCTTGGAAGGAAAGTAATAATACTCATATCATAAGGATAAAAAAATAATACCACATCCAGGGTGTGTTTGGGATGGAGATATTCATCAGCTCATATAATTCACCCATAAGGTAATGAAAATCTAGCATAAAATCTGGTAATATGAATAGTTCAGGCACCAACCAGCCTGATGGGAGGTTGCTTTGATCAGTCCGAATAAGATCGATGAATGGATCCACGAGGTGGAAGAAAGACCCACTTCTGCTGCGCTCATCATCCGCTATATCGCCAATCGCCTAAGCGAGCTGGCTAACCGTGAAGAGGAACTGTCCGCAGAAAATATCGAGCTGCTCAGCGGGAGAAGGGTGGAAGAATATGAAAATCGCATCGCCAGCTTGGAATACCAGCTGGAGTTGTTGAAGCGCCAGCTGGGTGGTGAGGTGGCGGTGCCCATTGAGCAGCCGGTGATCCCACCGACTCCCGAAACCCTGCGCCTGCTGGTGTATAGCTCATTGGGGAAGGTCCTTTGCATGGAAATTGACCCACCCAAGCTATTATCCCAAGGTGCAGTCGCCAGGATCGATCTTGGAAGTGAGCAGGAAGGAATTAACCCTGTTGTGCTGGGCACCACCTCCCGGGAAGAGCTTTTGTTCATCTTTGACACAGGCCGAACCGTGACCCACCCGGTGGCTAAGCTGCCAATTTCCAGCCATGAAAACGCTAGCTGGGAGGAGGCATTTTTAGAAGAACCGCGCATAAAGGAAGAGCTGGCAGCCATACAACCGATAGCGAAAATGCCGTTATTCGAATTCTGCGTCCAGGCCAGCCGGCGGGGGTACGTGAAGAAAATCAAAATACCATCCTTTACCACCCACCTGGCGGAGGATTACATTGGCAGCGGTGTGAAACTGCCCGCCGATAAAACGTGTGGCGTGACTTTCGCCAATCGTGAGAGCTTGTTCGTGCTGGTGAGCCAGGAAGGATTTATCTTCAGCATGCCAGTCGAGCAGCTGCCGATCGGTATCGAGGAGGTGATCCGCCTGGGAATCACGGATCACATTGTCTCCATGTTCACGGTCACACACCAGCCATCCGTTGCCTTTATTACTCAGAGTGGCAAAGTAGTCCACCGCGAGGCGAGTTGGCTCGAGCCAGCCAACTCCTTTAAGTCGAGAGGGCAGGCGATCCTATCCAGGGAGCGGCGTGAGGCAGGAACAAGAATTATCGGTGCGGCCCCGGTTATGGATGAAGACCATGGGGCATTTTTATTCGCGGATGGCACACTCGGCATAGCTCTCCTGAAAGACTTGCTCGCTCAGGGGAGTGTGCCGCTCAGCAACGAATGTGGGGCGATCTTGAGCTTCACCGGCTTTCATGCGCCAGGGAATATTGCAACAGCCAAAACTGCTGATCACGCGAGGCATTGAGAGCCATGGGATTAAAGGTCGGCCTTGATTTTGGCACTTCCAATTCAGGTGTGGCCATCTACCGGGATGGAAAAGTGAGCGTCTTGCCAATCGATGGCAGGAATGTCGTCCCGCAGGTGATGAAGACCATCCTGTACATCACGCGGGATTACCGGCATTTCATCGGCCAGGAAGCAGTCGAGCTGTATTACAAGCAAAACATCAACCGGCAACGGCGCTTCGTAAAAAAGTGGTCGGGGGAGATCGATTACCATGGCGGTGACTTGCATTATGTACGGGATATTTACGTTTATGTCGACGAGCTGCAGCCTGGCCGGTTGCTCCAGTTCATCAAAACCACCCTGCGCTCGGAGAAATACCAGGGAACCCAGGTCTTTGAGCGATTTTACAATCCGGCCGACATCATCTCGGGGTATTTGCGGGTTTTGAAGGAACGGGCAGAGAACCTCCTCGGTGAACAGATCAGTGCAGTGACCATAGGCAGGCCTGTGCAATTCTCGCTGGATGCTGCGGTAGACAGTAAAGCCCAAAACACCCTGGAACAAGCCGCCCTCGAGGCAGGGTTTGGGCAGGTGGAGTTTGAGCTTGAACCCATAGCAGCAGCCTTGTTTTATGAATTATCGCTCAGCCATCCACAAAATGTGTTGATCTTCGACTTTGGTGGCGGCACGCTTGACCTGACCATCATGCGCCTGGGCGATCCAAACCACCGCCAGGTGTATGCCAGTGGAGGCATCGGGATTGCCGGGAGTGATTTTGACCGGGCCATCATAGAAAAACGCATGCTGGCACACTTTGGCAAGGGTCTCGTCCAGCACGAACCACTGATCAATGACCTGATCGATACCATCCCTGATTGGGCCTCCCTCCCCGAGCTATCCACTCCCCGCGCCCGGGCGGAGCTGGATAGGGCGATTCAAGCCAGGTTAGCTCCGGTCAGGTTGAAAGCCCTCGAAGCGCTAATCTTCAATGACCTGGCATTCTCCTTCTACAATATGGTCGAAGGGACCAAGATCAAACTATCCAGCCAGGGGACGGTCATTGCCAGCATGCAGGAAAAAAACCTGGACATCTGGGAACTATATACCCGCAGCCAGTTTGAGAATGATATCCGTGAATATTATCAGCGCATCGAAAAAGTCTTGCTCGACACCTTATCTGCCTCCGGAATGGAAGCAGGTCAGATCGATGCAGTGGTGAAAACAGGTGGGTCATCCAACATCCCCATGTTCACAGAGATGCTGATGAGCATATTTGGAGCTGACAAAGTTATTGCCTCCGATGTATTCAACTCCGTTACAGCTGGCCTGGCGATTAAAGCCAACCAGGGTCCATAAATCCAACTGCCGGGAGAGTGGCACGGTTAATCTCATAATATGCTAATGCAGCCTGGTTCTGTCGCCGTTATAATCCAAATAACATCTAAATTATCTGAAAACATCATTCTACCTGGTAGAGAATCACCCTGTAGACGAGGGCAGCATGGCAAAAAAACCGGATTTTGACCTTCAAGCAGCACATAAATACTTCTCAGCCGAATGCTTTAACCGCGCCTGGGACTTTATCGATAAACCCCTCCGCAGCCCAGCTGAGGAAGAAAAAATGCTTCAGCTAAGCCTGGCATCACTCTGGCATTGGACCCAAAGGGAGGACTGCACCCCCACGAATTTATCCATCGGATACTGGCAGATCTCACGCGTATATGCCCTTATCCGCCGGGCTGAGCAGGCTCGCCGCTATGGTGATTTATGCCTGGAAGCTTCAAAAAAAGACGGCGTCCTTCCTTTTTACCAGGGTTATGCTTATGAAGCCTTAGCGCGTGCCGAACAGGTGGCAGATAACCTGGATGCTATGGAAAAATACCTGATCCAGGCTCACCAGATTGCCAGCGGGCTGACCGAGCCGGCAGAGAAAAAACAGCTGTTGAAAGACCTGGCCACCATCCGCTAAGCGCCCGATACTCAAACCCATCACCTGACCATCAGCATGTCGGTGTGGTGGTCGTCCTTTGCACCCAACCCAAGCAGGGTTACAATCGTTGCATGGGTTATTTCCATCTCGTCACCCATTCGCATTATTCATTCCTGCGTGGACTCCCCTCTCCCCAAGAGCTTGCCAATACAGCAGCCGGGCTGGGAATGAGCAGCCTTGGCATGACCGACCACCATCGCTTGAGTGGGATGGTCGAATTCCAGGATGCCTGTCAGCAAGCAGGGATCCAGCCGATCATCGGTCTGCAGGTGTCCATAGCCCCACCACCAGAACTGGGGACTGCCGAGCCAGGGATAGTGACACTGCTGGCAATGGATATGAGCGGCTGGCGCAGCCTGTGCAGGATCTCTAGCTCCCTGGGCGGAGATAGCGATATCCTTCCGTACACTAAACTTGCAGATGAAGCCTCGGGAATCCTGTGCCTTAGTGGGGGCAGGAGAAGCCTGCTGAACCGCCTGGTGGCCACCCAGCAGCGTTCTCTTGCGGAACGCTGGATATCACAGCTGATGGATGTCCTACCAGATCGCCTGTACATCGAGCTGCAGAGCCACAGCCCGGAAGATAGTGAACTGTGCGTGAGCCTGTCCATCCTGGCTCACCGCCTGCACCTCCCCTCGGTGGCTACACACGATATTCATTACATAAGAGCTGAACAAGCCCGCTTGCAGCAGGTCATGACCGCCATCCGATTGATAAAACCAATAAGAGATCTCGGGCAGGATGATGTGGCTCCTCCACACGCTGAGTTCCTCAGCCCGCAGGAAATGGCGGAGAGGTTACCAAATTTTCCGCAGGCATTGGCGGCTACGCAGGAAATTGCTGAGCGCTGTAAACTGGAACTACCCCTGGGAACATTGCACTTCCCTGAAATCCCTGTGCCTGCAGGGACAACCAGCCAGGAACTGCTGCGTCAGCGTGCCCAGGCAGGCTTATCCAGGTTGTACAGCCAGGTCACACCTGAGCTGCAAAGCCGGCTTGATCATGAACTGTCGGTCATCGGTGAATATGGGTATACCTCCCTGTTCTTGATCGTGGAAGACATCCTTAATTTCGCCAGGCAGGAAGGCATCCCATTCTCATCACGCGGTTCGGCAGGCTCTTCCCTGGTGGCCCACTGCCTTGGGATCACTTCACCCGACCCGATTCGGCTAAACCTGTTTTTTGAGCGTTTCCTCAATCCGGCCAGGGCCACGCCTCCGGATATCGACACCGACTTATGCTCGCGCCGGCGTGAACAGGTAATCCGCTACGTCTATCAGCACTTCGGTGAAGACCGGGTGGCGACCGTTTGCACGATCAACCGCTTCCGCAGCCGCTCAGCCATCAGGGAAGTAGCCAAGGCGTATGGGCTCCCCGCGGAGGAGGTGAGCCGGCTGGCTGATAGCCTGCCTTTCCGCTGGTATGGCCCCTCCAGCCGGGGGGCGAATAAGGAAGACCCCTTTGCCGAGCTCAGTGAGCATTACCAAACTCCTACCCACCAAAAAATATTTAAAGATACCGCGGCCTTGATCGGATTACCGCATCACCTGTCAGTACACCCTGGTGGCGTGGTGATCAGCCCGGGGTCGATGACTGACCTGGCACCCACACAGCTAGCCAACAAAGGCGTGACCATCACTCAATTTGACCTGGATTCGATCGAGCGCCTGGGACTGGTAAAGATCGACTTGCTGGGCATCAGAGGCTTGACTGTTTTGGGGGATGTTGTCGAGATCATTGCCAAGGAGCAGCCTCTGGTCACGCGCCACCCCGGGGTGTCTACCCTCACAGAAATTTTGGAAAATATACCCACTTATGATCCAGCCGTCAGCCAGATGGTCAGTCAGGGGCGCACCATTGGTTGTTTTCAAATTGAAAGCCCCGGAATGCGGGCCACCCTTAAAGAAATAAAGGCTAGCAGCGTGGACGACCTCATGGTGGCATTGTCGCTTTACCGGCCAGGCCCGCTCACCGGCGGGCTAAAGGATGCCTTCGTGCGGCGTCACCTCGGTAAGGAAGCCACTGAGCACCTCCACCCAGCTTTAAGCAACCTGTTAGCAGACACTTACGGGGTGATCCTGTACCAGGAACAGGTGCTACGCATCGCCCACGAGCTGGCCGGGTTCAGCCTGGCAGACGCCGATTTACTGCGCCGGGCGATGTCACATTTCGACCCGGGCAAACAGATGCAGACCCTGCAAGAGAAGTTCATCAGCGAGGCATGGGAGCGTAACCAGGTGCCGGAGGAGATAGCCAGGCGAATTTGGGATTTAATGGCCGCATTTGCTGGATATGGATTCCCAAAAGCCCATGCGGCTTCCTATGCCATGGTGAGCTGGCGCTCAGCCTGGTGCAAGACGCATTACCCGGCCTTCTTCATGGCAGCTGTGCTGGCTAATTGGGGTGGCTATTACAGCCAGCGGGTGTATATGACCGAAGCACGCCGGCTGGGGCTAAAACTGCGTTCTCCAGAAGTGAATTATGCCGAGCGTGAGTTCAGTGTAAAGCTGATCGATGGCGAGCCCGTGTTATTCATGGGCCTGGACCAGGTCAAGGAGCTCACCCGGCGTACCCAGTCTTCCATACTGAGCAAGCGCCCATTTAGCTCCTTCAGCGATTTCCTTACCCGCACCGATCCCCGCCCGGTGGAAGCTGAGAACCTGATCAAAACAGGTGCCTTGCAGGGTTTTGGCACGATCCCTGGTCTTCTACGCCAGCTCAAACAGGGCAACTGGCAGGCTGGGCAGCTCTCGCTGTTCAGCATGGATGAACAGGCGGAAGACGATTGGGACCTGGCTCAAAAAGTGGCTGCGCAGGAAGAGCTGTTAGGCACCGGGGTCATCGCCCATCCGCTTGAGCTGGCTGAGAAGCAGATCGCGGAGACCGGTGCATTAACCACCGTGGAAGCGGCCTCACGGCTGGAGCAGCATGTGCGTGTGGCCGGCACCCGCCAGATCTGGCGTCGCAGCCTCACCACCCGTGGCGAGTATATCTACTTTATGTCTTTGGAAGACCTGGAAGGCATGTTGGACGTAGTAATCACGGCGGATGTTTACCGGCGCTCAAAGGCAGCCTTTACGACCCCGGGGCCTTACGTTGTGGAAGGCCGTGTGGATCTCGATCGTCAGCGGGGGGAGCCAATCATTCACGCCGAAAAAATCTGGTCTATAAAATAAAAGAATGGGAGGCCAGCTAACAACCGGCCTCCCCTTAATATTTCCCCTTTCAAAGTCCCCATTCTTTATTCTATTGTGGTAGTTATTAGGCTCCTTCCCTGCTTATTTATGGAGCGGGTGGTATGGGGAATGGCGTGGCATTCACCCAATTTGAGTTCCCAAGGATATTGACCGCGCGTATCCTGAAGTAGTAGCTGACACGTGGGATATTACCAGTGGTGTATGTTTGTGTGTTGGCACCTACTGTGACGGTTGTCAATCCGATAGTGAAATTGATGTCGGTGGCACGTTGGATTTCAAAACTGGCCTCGTTGTTGGAATTATCCACCCAGGTGAGGGTAACCCGCTCATTGTTACCCTGCCTGACAGCTGTTGCAGCCAGGATGGAGGGGTCTGCGGGAATGTCAACCGTGATAGTGGCCAGGTTCGAGTAACCTGATGATCCTAGAGGGGAAATTGCCGCCACCCGATAGAAGTAAGAGGTACCCAATGTGACGGTGTTATCCACAAAACTTGTCGCACCGGTATTGTTGTGGGCTGGAGCCGTGGCAATCAGGACAAAATTCACGCCATCAGTGGAACGCTCAACCAAAAAGCCGGTTTCACCGACAGAGTTGTCGATCCAGTTAAGATTAACTGACGGACTAACCAGTAACGATGCTTGCAGGTCCGAGGGGGCTGCAATCACAGCTATAGTACCTGAGACAGACTGGACCGTTTTGTTCGGGTACGCTGTACCATAACCCACAGTGTTCTGAGCCACGACCTGGTAGGATACAATCGGACCGTTTCGCCGGTAAGAGGTGTCGTTAAAACTCCTCAATCCGTGCATGTTTGGTTGATCTAATGGCGAGAGTACTGTCCCAAGATCTACCCAGCCGGTGCCATCGTTCTTCTGTACCAGGAAGGATGTCTCATTTATCGAGTTGTCATTCCAGGTGAGGGTCAGCACCGTATTATTACCTGTTCCAGCGATGGTATAGACAAGACCATCGGGTGCATTGGGGGGCAAGGCTACCACGACCGGACGCATCATATCCATTTCCTCATGTGACAGGATGTGGCAGTGGATCATATACTCAGCACCAAAGTTGACCAACTGGTTTTCTATCGGAGCCGCGACCCCATTGGGATCCGTGGGGTTGAACATTGATGTGTCGCCCAGCGGCATCATGGGATTAAGTGGCCGGATGCTGTTAGGCAGCTCAAACGGTACCACCGGGATGATGGGCCGGATAGCGAAGTAGGTATCCTCCAGCGGGCTCACGCGCACGGTGTCCTTCCAGCCCAGCTCAGTTGCATCGGGCGGGATGATGATGTTGTCCCAGGTGACCCGGTTGAGCACCTGCACATCGTACAGGTGGAAGTGGATCGGGTGCGTGTCCACCCCGTTGTGGGTGATCTTCCAGATCTGCGTACCGTCGTTCCCCACTGAAATCGGAGTGAGCGTGTCGGTGGATGGCAGGTTAGTGCCATCAAAGATCTCAGTGGGTGGATTCACGAACGGGTACAGTACGACGTTCTGCAAGACTGGATCGGCCGGGACGACCTCAACGCCGATGTTGCCTGACATCCGGCCATACGGCTCGAAGTTGGTAGAGTTCATCTCATCGTGCAGGGCCTTGGGTTCGATCGCGACACCGACCTGCGGGCCAGCCAGGGTATCAAACTTGAATATGTCATGACCTTGTTCTGAGATGCGGGCAAACCCATCACATTTTGAGCTCGGGTTCGTGGGGTTATTGCACCAACCGCCGGAGACAAAGCTCGTGCCATAGGCTGAGTTGTAACCTGCCTGCCCAACGATGATCGGGTTCTGGCCAGATTCAAACACACCTGAGCCGTTCGCGTGATGCCGGAAGGCAGCGTTAAGAGCGGACAAGTTGAAGGCAGGTGCGGGTGGGTTTGCGGCAACCTGAACCTGCATGATGGTGCGGGTGTTGGGACCGTAACCCGGCAGGATGGTCGGTGCGCCATTCGGGCTCAGGTCTGGACCACCCGTATAGTAATCGTAGGTGGAGATGCGAGCCGGGAAAGCCGCCGGGGCATCATTATACATGATCAAAGTCTTGCCAGCAAACTGGGAGAAGTCGACAATCACATCCGCCCGTTCAGCAGGTCCCAGTAATAGAGAGTGCTTGTCCACATTGCCGACGTCGAAGCGGGTGGGGTCGATGATCCAGGTCGTTTCCTGCTGACCATCCACGACCACCGGCGCCGGCAGGAAGCCGCCTTCGGAGCCGATTTGGATCCAGTCCGGACCCCTCAGGTCGAGAGTCGCCCCACTTGTAGGATCGACCATGCTCTCGAGAGGTGTTGGGAAGAAGTTCGGGTCGGTCTGGGCGACTGCCAGTTCAGCAGGATTCAAAGCCACTTCACTGAGGGTGCCAGTGGTCGGATCAGCCACATACCACTGCAAGTTCCAAAAACGATCGTTAGCCGCATTGAGGATGCGCAGGCGGTAAGACTTGGGATCTAGCGTCACCGTTGGATAGGCCGTCCCATTAACGATAGGCGTGTCGTTGAACTGCTCCATGCCGGCCGAGTTATTGGGTGTGCCTGGGATAGTGGGGGGCTCGCAGAACGGGTCGGTGTCGTACTGCCAGGTGGCTGGATCGTCCAGGTTGCATGGCACTGCCAAGGACGTGGTGAAGTCATCAGCTGTATACCTAATACCATCTGGACCAAGAGGATCCATACCAAAGTACGGATTTGCAATCTGATCGAAGGTGGGGGTCACAGGCGGCCAGAACCAAGGTCCATAGAACCAACGCCCGAAGGCGCTCATGCCGGATGGGTCATTGGGGTTCTGGGTGGGCATGTAGACATGCTCATACCACAGGTCGCCTTCGCTACCCCAGCGGGTGTAGTCCCAGGTCGGGTCCTGCAACGCCATTTGGGCTGCGCTGGGTACAAAGGTGCGATCCTGAATGACCAGGGGGATGCCCTCGCCCAGGCCGGAGAAAGTGCCATTCGGGCCGAATAAGGCTTGTTCAGTTGGGTCAGTGATCAAATAGCCGGCGGCTTCACCAGCGTACACGTTCAGGCGGGTGATGCCCCAGGCATGGTCGTGGTAGAACATCAAGCGGGCAGACTGCTGGTTGGTGTAGTAGAAGGTGGTGCAACCATCGGTCGGGGAGGAGCAATCTGGAACTCCGGCAGGTTGATCACCACCCACCATATCTGGGACCTGACTGACGGCCACACCCTCTGGCCAGCCAGTTTCCTCGTTGGCAGGGGTGATCCACTGGTGGGGAGAGCCATCGCTGATCCAGGGGGTGATGCCACCATGCAGGTGGATGCTGGCCCGGGTTTCTGCAAAGCAGTCCATGCGGGTCTTGGACGTCTCGCCACATGCGGGATTACGCACCATGTCGGTAACGCTGCCCTGATCC
Source organism: Anaerolineales bacterium (assembly GCA_003105035.1). Classification (NCBI taxonomy): domain Bacteria; kingdom Bacillati; phylum Chloroflexota; class Anaerolineae; order Anaerolineales; species Anaerolineales bacterium. Next base: position 60,221 of record PQAL01000035.1, read on the forward strand.
ATCGGGCCGCTCATTTGCATCGGCCCCATGCCGGAGCCCATGAAGGTTGTGTCGACTGGAATGAACAGATCACCGGCTTGCCCGGTTGGGAGCAGGTTGTAGAAGACAATCCGGACAGGCTTGTCCTTCTGTGCCGCAATGATCGGACCCATGTAGTGCGGGTCATCCACTGCATAGACTGGCTGGCCGTTGACCAAGATCGGAGTAGGTGGCACATTCGGGTCAAGGTTGTCGTTGGCGAGTGCAACGTGCTTGCTCCAGGAGGCATTGGCCGGGGTCTCGAGCTGTACATACTCACGCAGGAGCGTACCCGAGGCTGGCAGGGAGGAGCTCATGCGCTCACGGTGCTGCACCAGGGCGATGACATAATAATCCGCATCAGCCGCATATCCATTGGCGATTGTGAAAGTAGTAGTATCTGGTACAGCCAGGGGGATGTATTGACCCAGGTTGTTGGGTGTGCAGCCGACAGAAGGGTCACAGAGCAAGGGCAGGCCATCCTGGAATTTCTTGATCCCACCCGCGGTGATGTAACCTGAGCCACCAGCTGTTAAATTTATAGCTGTGACCGCGCCGAAGTCGGTGAAGGCTGTAGCGGTTGCTCCGCTGCCGGTACCTAGGCTATCGGTGATGCTTACAGAAGGGGCAGAAGTATAACCAGACCCGTAGGTGTTTACTGTTACAGACTGGATAGCAAGTGTTGCGAGAGCCGTTGCCCCGCTTCCACCATTGATGGGGCTGAAGATGGTCCCATCACGGATGACCACCTTGGGAGCTACGGAGTAACCTGACCCAGGATTGTCTACGATGATCCCCGTGACAGCGCCCGTGATTGTATCATAGGTAGCATGCGCTTTAGCCTGCACGCCATTCGGGTCATCAGGCAGGTCAAAGTCTACTGTCGGAAACGTATAACCGCTACCAGGGGTAGTCAGGGTGATCTGGTCAACCCCGCCATAGGCAACTGCCATGGCACCCCCTGAGGGTTGGGTTAAGAGTGCACCATCTATCGTGACCGTCCCCGGTGCGGTTGTAAAGGTGATCTCCCAGGGGCCGGTTCCGGTGACCGAGATAAATGCAATTCCAGCACCAGTAAGCGCAGTCTGTACATCTGCTGCTGTTGCATTAAATGCAATTGGTCCAGCCGTCGCAGCATCCACCTGAAGCAGGAAGGTGCCACCCGTGGCACTGCCGATGCTCACGCTAAAGGTGTTGGTTCCAGTGGCTGCCACGCTTGCTCCAGTTGCGGGTACAAGCATGGTGAGAAGAGCGGGGTCAATCGTGACAGAGGCGGGTGTAGTCACAAAGGTTATCACCCATGGGTCGAGAAGCGTGCCAGTACCCGTGACCGTGGCTACGGTAGGGCCACCGAGCGCTGCTTCAACATCCGCTGCCAGTGCGTTCCAGGCAATGGGAGCTGTCGCGGTACCACCATCGATAGAGAGCGTGAAGGTACCACCTGTAGCGCTGCCTACGCTCAGACTATAAATATTGAGAGCCCCTGGATTGGTTGAAGCCGGAGTGAACGGCAGTCCACCAGCGATACTGACCACAGGCGCAGTGTAACCAGAACCCGGTAGATCCACTGTGATAGACGTGACGGAACCGGAAAGGTTAACCAACGCAGTAGCCAGGGCATTCGTGCCTGCGCCGGTGAAGTCAACCAACGCACTCGTGTAGCCGCTGCCAGGATTGGTGATGTTTATGCCAGTGATGGCACCATTAGCGCCTACGGTCGCATCTGCCGTCGCTCCAGTACCGTCCCCGGTGATAACCACCTGGGCATCTGGCAGGGTTAACGAGCTAAGAGCCCAGTTGGGGTAAGGCCCAAAGTAATGCGGCACTTTTGACTCATCCGTTGCACTCATTGGCATCGCTGCACCGTTCTGGACCTGGCTTATGCCTCCCAAGACCAGGGATGCAAATGCAATTGACAATAATATATATTTCAGAAATCTATGAATACTCATATTAGGTCTCCTGTGTAATGAATAGATTTTGGGGTAACTGTTTATAAATTGAAAATTTGACCTTGTAGATGATTGTCCTTCGCACCTTCCCTGTGAGATACCTGCCTGAGATAAATCTTTCGCTGGATGGATGAATTACCCAAGTTTTGAGTCGCTCCTAAAAGGACGGAGCAAGGAATTGTTTGTGAAATATGTTGGCCGAAAAATTTCTCATCAAGCCATATGCGTGATCCATGTTCAGAATATTCCTCCTACATCTCTTTTTTGTCTAAAGATTTCCATTGGTATATTTTTGCTATTGAAGTTTACTTACTAACCCAGGATTGTATTGACACAATCCAGCAACCGTTCAGGGGCAATTGGTTTATTAAGGTAATGTGCATTTAATAATGTGTCGCCCTTCTCAATTTCAGAAGCTGACTGGTCGGTCAGTATCACGATTGAGAGGTGGGGAACCATGCCCAGAATCTTGGGATTAAGTAAATTATTGGTGTCAGGCACATTGATATCAGCGATGATCAGGTAGTAATCTCTAGTTTGAATAATATTTATTGCTTTAGTCACACAATTGCTTGAGGTCACAAGATAACCGGCGCGTTGAAGGATCAGCTTCAAAGATTGGCACAGGTTGGTATCGTCCTCAATCAGCATGATTCGATTTGATCTCATAGCTCTCCGCGTATATCAATCTCTTTTGTATTCTATAGATAATCCGAGGCTGAATAATTGGAAAAAGTTGGAAACTATTGGCGAGAAGCCAATAGTGCAATTAAAAATAAATGCGGGCAAGAACAAACCTTGCCCGCAGGAAAACAGGTGTTTTGGTCAGCTATTACACAACCAGACGATACCCGACATCCCTCACGGTAATGATCAGCCGGGGATGGCGCGGGTCGGATTCAATTAACTTGCGGATCTCGTGCATTTGCCAGCGGGATATCTCACGCGCTTCTGCCCGGCTGAGATGCTGGTAGCCTTGTGACTCCAGGACAAGTTTCTCATAAGTCACCGGGTGGGGTGAATGTCGGGCCAGGGTGACCAGGTAATCGAACGTGGATGGTGGCATAGGGGAATTTTTTTCACCATATTGCACCATGTGTGTGTGCCTATCCAGCACCAAACCACCACATTTGATATAACGCGCCGGGTCAACTGGAGAAGCAGGCCTTTCATCCATCTCAACCCGAGCCTCCTTACCATCAATGGACTGCAGTTCGGTTAACAGATCGTGGATTTGGTTGGTAATCTCACGGCGACGCTTTGGTTTTTCCTCCCGTAACAGGCTTTCGACCCGGGTAATAATGGTTTCTGGATCAATCGGCTTCAACAGATAGTCGCGGGCACCCAGCCTGACAGCCCCGATCGCAGTATCCAACGTAGCGTGTGCAGTCAGGATAAGGATAGGCATGTCAGGATAAATCTCACGGATTTGGGGGAGAAGGGCAATACCGTTTTGATCAGGCAGCTTGATATCCAGGAAAGTAAGATCATAAGCGCCGGCACGCAGCAGATGCAGCGCCTCCGCAGCATTGGCAGCCGTTGTGATCGAGTACCCGGCACGCTGCAGTATCAGTCCCAGGCTGCGCCTTAAATTGGGTTCATCGTCGATAATCAGGATGGAATTGTTCGCACCCATATGCAAATCTCCTCAGAATGACATCAGCCTTCGAGCAAAGGCAGCCAGATTGTAAAACTTGTCCCCTCCCCCGGTTCACTGTCTACCGTGATCTGTCCATTGTGTTTTTGGATGATCCCATAGCAGATTGATAATCCCAAGCCCAACCCGAATTCCTTGGAGGTAGTGAACGGCTCAAAAAGATGCAGCAGGATTTCAGGTTTAATGCCAGGTCCATTATCGTTAAAAACCACACCCACTTGAGTTTTATCGCTGGTATAAGCCATTTTAACCGATAGGATTCCACCGGTTGATTGCATCGCTTCGATGGCGTTCAAGCTAATATTGAGGAATACCTCGATGAGCTGGTCTTTTATACAATTGACCATGCACGGGCCATCCTCCAAAGAGGGCTGCCATAGTACACGGGCATTTTCCAGGTGGGTTAGTATCAGCGAATGCACCTCTGTAATAATGCTTTTTAATTCCTGTGGCTCCATGGTTTGAGCAGCCTGCGGACGGTAGAGCTGGCGCAACTGACCGACAATATTCGACAGGCGCTGGGTTTCAGAGACTGCCATCTGCAGAGGTTCTTGTACAGGTGAATCGAGAGGTGTGTCGAGTTTCAATAAATACAAGCAGTTTTTTATCGTTTGCAGGGGATTGTTAATCTCATGAGTTACCGACCCAACCATGCGGCCTATGGCAGCATGTTTTTCAGCCTGGATCAGCTGCCTCTCATAGTTTTTCTTATCGGTGATGTCTGTGCTGGTTCCCACCCACGAAGTAATCTGACCTTCCCGATCCATGATGGGTACGCCGCGGACAGAAAAATCGCCATACTCACCAAAACGATCCTTTATGCGGCATTCCGTCTCATAGAAGGATTTTGTCTCCACCGCATGCGCCCAAATCTTAGCTACCATTTCCTGGTCAGCCGGATGGACCGGCTCGAGCCAGCCCATCCCCATGCATTCTGCATAGCTTTGCCCGGTGAATTCCCTCCACAATGGTATATCTGTTACCACAGCACCACGCGCATCTGTCTCCCACACGATTTGCGATGTTGCCTGGACCAGTGAACGGTACTGCTCCTCGCTCTTCCGCAAAGCATCCTCCGCTTGCTTGTGTTCAGTGATGTCTTGCCGGATGGAAATGAAATTAGTGATATTTCCAGCCTGGTCAAAAACGGGGGTGATGATCTGTTCTTCGGAATACAGGCTGCCATCCTTCCTGCGGTTGATTAGCTCCCCTCGCCACACCTTACCGGCCAGGATGGTATCCCATAGATTGCGGTAGAATTCACCACTCTGCTTGCCAGATTTAAAGAGACGAGGATTCTGCCCAACCACCTCCTCAGAGGTAAATCCTGTCATCTGGCTGAATGCAGGGTTGGACCATATAATGGTGCCTTCCTTATCGACCAGGATGATCCCATTCGCGGCGGCTTCTAGCGCGGTGGTGAGCAGGATGAGCTGTCGCTCGGTTTGTTTACGCTCACTAATATCACGCGCAGCCGCGAATACCCCGGATACCCCTCCCGATTCATTCTTGAAAACGGAGGCGTTATATACGACCGGTGTAACGTGACCGTCGGTATGCTGGATCTCCAGCTCATAATCACGCACCGTACCCGTCTTAAAGACCTGCTCGTAACCCTGGCGTGCCTTTTTGGGATCGGTGAAATAGGCGTGAAAATCAGTACCCACCAGCTGCTGACGTGGAACACCAGTGATCGCTTCGGTGACCGTGTTAACATCCCCAATTTTTCCATCTGGGGTGATCGTCACCAGGGCATCCAGGTTAGCCTCGATCAGGCTCCGGTTATAAGCATTCAACGAGCGGAGCATGTCTTCCGCCCGCTTTCTTTCGGTGATATCAATGCCCACTTCAAGGATCAAGTCAGAGCCATCTACATCCTTGAATGGAAAATCGAACACATCATAATCACGCTGGTCTGGCCCGGTCCATTGCCAGGTATGTCTCTCTCTGGATCGCATGACTTTATATGTCTCACAATTTTCACAAGGCTCTGCCAAGCCGAACAGGTATTCGTAGCAGGGTTTGCCATTGTCTTCGCCAAAGCGTTCTCTAAAGTAACGGTTGGCGAAAGCAACGTGATAATCGGGTGTGAGTAGGATGGTGTAAACCGGCATGATTTCCAGCACATCATTGAATCGCTGCCGCTCAGCTGCCACCGCCTTCGTCTGGCGGAGCAGCTCTGATTCCACCCGCATCCTTTCGTTGATTTCCCTGCGTAATTCGGCATTTGCCAGAACAAGCTCTTCCGTTCGTTTCAGGACGGTTAATTCCAGCTTTTCATGGGCCTGGCGTAGAGCCTCTTCCGCCTGGATCCGACCAGAAATATCGTTATAGGTGATGACTACCCCATAGTTTTCGAGTGGCAGTGGGGCTGCGTTAACCTTAATCCAGGTAATCTGGTCTTGGTCACGAACCAGGCCCATCTCGACATCCTCAATACGGCGCTGCTCATTCATAGCCCGTACGCTGGCAAATTCCTCGGGCCTCATCGGGGTCCTGTCAGTATGGACGACCTCCCATTCCTTTCCACCGATCAACCTGTGATGTTGTTCTTCTTTGGATAATCCGAGTAAGCGGGTAGCCTCACTATTTGACTCGATGATCTGGCCATCACAATCTGTGATCGTTACTCCCACAGGGAGGGTATCAAATAGCACCGAGTACTTGGTCAGGTTGATGCGGAGGTCCTCTTCCATCTTTTTCCGCTCGGTGATGTCAATAAAGATGGAAGCGAATTGATCAGGAGCGCACCGATAGGCATAGACTTCATAGTGCTTGTTCAGTGTAGGCGAATACTCCTCAAAATGGATAGATTCACCGGTTAAGGCAACCTTTGCATAGGTGTTTATCCAGCCGTCGCCTTCCTGCGGCAGTACCTCCCGATATGTTTTACCCACGACCAACTCACGCTTGAAACCGGTTAAGCGTTCAAATGCAGGGTTGATATCGAGGAAGCGGTAATCATATGGCTGGTTATGCTCATCGACGAGGATCTGGTGAATGGCAAAGCCTTCGGTCATGCCCTCAAACAGTGAGCGATAGCGTTCCTCGCTCTCACGGAGGGCTTCTTCTGCCAGCTTTGCGTGAGTCAGGTCAACGGTTGCAACCCCCACACCCGTGATCTCACCTTTTTCATCTCGGATTGGCTCGAGGAATATATCGAGGTAAAGCCTTTGCCCACCACTGGTTAACCACCCTTGTGTATGCAGTTCTTTACCGGTCGATAAAACCTGGTGTTTCAAATCTGTGGTCCAGTTCGCAACGTCCGGTGGAAAAAGATCTTGATCAGTTTTTCCAATCACGTTGGCTGGGTCTTGCGTGCGCTGGTTATATGCCCAGATGAATTTCAGGTCTTTATCTTGTGCTGCAACCGTGACCGGAGCGTTTTTTAATACCATGCGAAAGCGTGCTTCACTTTCGCGTAAAGCATCTTGTGCCTGAACCTCCGTGGAAATATTGTACGCAACTTCCCCTGCACCAACCACCTTGCCTTCACCATCCCTGATAGGCGTGTGGAGAACGTTATATATCCGTTTATATCGGCCTGGATCGCCAAAGTCTAGTACTTTGTTCGTGTGTTCACCAATCAATGGCTGATTCCACTCATCCTGAACGATCTTTTGCAGCTCAGGTTGCTGGGCAAATGCGTCCAGCATTTTCATCCCTATCGCAATCTTGATGCCGCTGATGTGCTCAACTTCATCCTGGTAGGCTTGATTGAAATAGGTGTAGCAATAGTTTTTATCTACCGTCGCAATGAGCACATCTGTTCCCTGGGTCACTGCTTCCAGAAAATCTTGGGTTCGCATCAATTCGAGCGTTTTAGTTTTTAACTCATCTTCTACCATGCGGTGGTCGGTGATATCGTTGATATATATCCGGAAGGTCTCATATTCACTTGAATAATAGATCTTCTCTTCGAAAACTTTACCATTAATGATTAGCTCTTGAAGAAAATGCAAGGCATTGCTACTTTTATCTGGATCGGGATGAGCTTTACATACCTCGGCTAAGTTTTCTGGAACAAATTCCCTACAATCCGGTTGACCCAGCTGGGTGAGTAGTTGTTGGGCGGCAGGGTTAAGATAGACTAGCTGCCCATCACAGGTTAATTCCAGTATAGAGGCAGGATTGGCCTGCGGAAAGGAAGCCAGGTGGCGGAATTCCTCGTTCTGCTTGCGTAAGGCAATTACTTCTTGCTGAAGTTGCTCAATATCTGAAACGGGTTTATCCATAAATCACCAACTTCCTAAAACGGTTTGTAATAAGTTCAATGTTGATATTGGATTTTTCTCGACGTGCTATTCCATTGGTTCAGCATCACATGGGTTTGCAGTGAATATACAATATCTCACTGCGAAGAGGTTGGTATTAAGGTTAAAAGAAGATGAGTTTTTCGCCATACTTAATAATCATCATAGTATGTGCAAAGATCATCCTATTCTAATCGAGATTCAACCGATAAGTCCTGACTGAAAAAACCCCTACTCTAATAAGCGCCAAGGATGATCGCCATGCTAGCCTGGCGGAATTAAGGTCTTGGAACAGGCTGCTCAAGCCGGGGTGATGAACATCATTCGTAAATTTTTTCGCCGTCTGCCTGTGCGTTCAGGGCATCGCTCTCCACCTCCCGGGCAGATGAAGGATTCGATAGCAGTTCTCTAAAGTACTCGTGCTGGATGACCAGGTCCATGATTTCATTGGTTCCGGTCCAGATGGTCATCAACCGGGCATCACGGAGCAAGCGCTCGATGGGATAGACGTTTGTATAACCGATGCCGCCCATGACCTGCATGGCGTGGTTGACCACCATCCAGGCTGTATCGGTGGCAAATTTCTTTGCCTCTGATACCTTCCGGCGGATATATCCTGAATTACCGGCGGCATCGATCTCTCGAGCAGCCTGATGAACCAGAGCACGGGCAGCATCCAGCATCGTCAGGCTATCGGCGATCTTGAAACTCACCGCTTCAAACTCGCGGATTTTCTGTCCAAATGCCTTGCGGCGGTCGGCATAACGGGTGCTGATTTCCAGGGCAGCGCGCGCCAGGCCCAACGCTCCAGCTGCACTGGTCATGCGCTCGGGGATCATCATCTGGTTAAAGATCTCATTGCCGCCATGCTCACGCCCAATCAGGTTGGCAACCGGCACTTTGACATCGCGAAAATACACCCGCCCTGTACCACCTCCCCGCGTGCCCAACAGCCCATAAACATGCTGGACTTCCACGCGCTCGCTGCGCTCCACTAACAGCGTGCTGATTGCCTTCCTGGCAACATCCTGTGGGTTTGATCGTGCGTAAACCAGGAAGACATCTGCACCTTCGGCGCCGACAATGAAACGTTTCTGCCCGTTTAAAATATAGAAATCGCCCTCGCGTTTCATCGTCGCCGTGGCGCCGAAGAAATCAGAACCACCACGAGGCTCGGTGAGGGCTTCAGCCACTGTAAGCTGCCCAGACAGGATGGGCTGCAAGTACTTCTGCTTTTGTTCAGGATTGCCAAATACGTGCAGGGCCTCACCCACGATGGAAGGCAGAGAGTATAAGCAAGCCAGGCTGGCACCCAGAACGCCAATCTCTTCCAAAACCAACACTTCTTCCGCCCAGGTCAATCCGCGGCCTCCCACCTCAATCGGAAATCGCAGGCCAAGCAGCTGATGAGCTGCGAGCTGTTCGATGTATTGGCGAGGGTAATGAACCTTTTCAAGGTCCATGTCGAGCAACAGCTGCCTGGAAACGTTTTCTCTGGCGAACTTGCGCGCCTCCCCCTGCAGGTTACGCTCAGCTTGGGTTAGCAACAAATCGCTCATACAAATCGTCCTTCCTGTACGTCAATTGGTGAGGGTCAGTTAATGGCATGTGGCAAGCATGACAAATACTCATGGGCAACCGTACCTTGAGGGATCGTGTAGTACCTCCAGGGAAAAATCGAGTCTATGGGCATTGTATCATTTTCAGGCAGATTCCGATCAGCAGGAATTTCCGAACTGCTGGCATACCCTCCAGCTTCACTGTATTTTGGGGCATGCACCTTTCTAATAGTTGGGAGAAAATAACGAACTCCCGCTCGGACTAAGCGGGAGAATTTGACTCGTATGCCATTTTTTCTAATTTACCTGGTCTACCGGATTATGATCTATTCGTAGTGACCAGTCCATAGCGGTGAGCATACACCAGTAATTCCAATCGGTCGGATACCCCTAGCTTATCGTAGATTGAAGTTAGGTGATGTCGCACCGTGGTTTCACTGATGCACAACTCGGAGGATATGCGCTTATTCTTGTATCCCAGTCCAATGAGTTTCACAACCTCTTTTTCACGTTCACTCAGGCTGTTCATGTCGTCCGTATCCTGATCGCCCGTCCCAGAGGTCTGGTTGCGTGAGAGGCGTCCTAGCACAGTGGCAATCAGCGAACGTTCAAGCCATACTTCACCATCATGGACCTTCTCGATTGCTTTGATTAATGTTTCCGGCGTATGAGTCTTGAAAACGACACCTACAACCCCATCCTCAACGGCTTTTTGCAGCATAGCCTGATCATTCGTGCCGGTAACAAGGATCAAACGGGCTGTCCCAGAAGACCGAATCAAAGACGGGACGATTTCAAGGTCAGGCAGACACGCCAGATTCATATCGAATAAGATGATGTCGGGTTTTTGACTGGTGATGAGATCAGTCCCCTCGCTCACGCTGCTTGCTTCGCCCACCACTTCAAACCCGGGGGCCTTCTCAAGGATATAACGCATGCCAACCCTGAAAAGAGTCTGGGCATCAAGTAGGATAATACGAAGAGAAGTCTTGGGTGAGGCAGTCATAAGGATAGGGTTTTCGTTCCCCCGGTAGAATCTTCTGATTTACCTATTAAGGTGGGAAGCAGTCCTGTCGATTATCTTTATAACAATGGCAAGCAACGCTAATTTGCCTATAATATATCAAAGGATACTACTCCTGTCAATAAATCGGTCTACAATAACGGTACATGTCTAGACAAGCAAGAACTATGCTGCTGATTATGTGCTGGTGCATTTAATAACTCAGACTTCATCTCTGCAACAGGCAGAATTAATTCAGAGGTAACGATGTAAACACTAGCGCTGGGAACTTTGTTTACAGAAATATTGCGCTTTTTCTGATTAAAACAAGAGCAGTCCATCTGATGATGAACCGCTCTTCAATACTAATTATGTGTCTGGCCAGGTCTACTACCAGAGACTCAGCAGAGATTATCCACTTTTCTTAAGCTCGTCGATCTTCTTGGATAATCCTGCGATTTTCTGACCGAGGGTGTCAATATCCGCTTTGGTGGGGATATTCATGCGTTGCAGCACATCGTTGATGCTCTTGTTGATATCCTCTGTCAGATTGGTGGTTTTATTCTTACGCTTATCCATCGCTTCGTGAATCAACTTCTTTCCGTCTTTTTCAGCCAGCTCACCTCGTTCAACCAGGCGATTGATCAGGGTTTCGATTTCTTCTTCAGCGATGACAGCGGCGCCTAAGGCAGCCAGCATCATCTTGCGGACCATATCCACCATTTGAGAGTCTCCTTTCTCGACGGGTTCAACCGGTGCTTCAGCTTTCGGTTTCGTGGGCATTTTATCCTCCTAGATAAGGTATTTTTGATGAAACAATAGACAATTTGCTTATGACGTAGTGCGTCATAAACAGTATATCATCAGGATCGCCGAGCGTCAAGGATTTTTATAAGAACAGGATTTTTATCAGAACGGCTACTGGTTTTTTCTAGCCCAAAAAATCGGGTGGAAAAACAAGATTTCCAGCGAGAGGAACGCTGGAAATCTTGTGTCGTCGTAGGCTTTCTCATTGAAGGCATGAAGCCAGGCAATCAGGAACGCCAGGCCTGAGGTACCCCTGGCCCCAAAACAGTATCTCTTAAGGATTGATACTCTACTGCAAAGAGCTTAAGGAAATCTTCCGGGTCAGAAATTAATCCCGTATCCGAATTAAAGCCGACCACCAATTGATTGTTATAACTTACAAAGCTGATCCCCACACCCACCCTGCCGGATTGTGGCACCCAAGCAATGATGGATTGGATGGGAACACCAGCCAGGTAGAGTTGCTGGCGAGCCCCAGGAACATTGGTAGCCACGATACTTCCCTTGGTATCCAGGATCCTGATGGCAATATCCTCAATCCACTTTGGGATCACCCCCAGGATATGGAGAATAAAATATGAGGCTGCGTATTCAGCCGAGGCTTTCAGAAAGCCCATCCCGCTTTTAATTGCCTCTAAGCGATCAATTGGCTGCTTCTGGTCCAAAGGTAAATCTAAAAATACGAGCCCAAATTTATTCCCCAGGTCCTCATCTAAAGTGCGTCCTCGCATGTTCACCATGATGAATGACCGAATATTCGGCTTGCGGGTATCACCCTGCAGGTCGATATACCGGCTGATTGCCCCGGCAGTAACTGCCATCAAGGTATCATTGATCGTGGCCCCGCTGGATTGGGCGATCCGCTTGATCTCCGGAAGGTCATACGGCGCAGACCAGACAGCTTTTTTCACCCCAGTGAGAGTCTCCTTTAAAATTGTGGGGGGGTCAGCCGGGCGAAACACAATCCTGCCAGACGCAGCCAGGAGATCTCCGACACCTGGAGTAAGCTGTGCAGCACGCTGATTGGTACTGACACCAGGTTGGACAGGCTTGCTATTCCCTGAAACAGCTGCCTGAGTAAAGGTTGGTGTGACTAACAACGCCGGGTCGTTAAGATAATTATTACCGTTATTTATTCCAGATTGACCATCGCTGGATGCCTTAGTCATCGTTAAAAAAACCTGCATAAGCGAAATGCCATCCGCAATGCAGTGATGCACACACACGATGACCGCACTACCTCCCGGATGATTTTTTACCAGAGTGAGTCGCCATAGGGGGTGGGAGAAATCCAGGGGAGTATTCATGCGCTGGTTAACCAACTCGGTAATCTGGTCATCTGTTACCGGCGAGGCAAGCTCAAGTACTTCAATATGGTCCTCGACCCGGTCCGACGGATCGTCTTCCCAATAGGGCCGTCGGAAGATGCCGCCAGGTCGGACAATACGCTGATGAAAACGCCGGAAGCGTTTGACGACTACCGCCAAGGCACTGACCAGCTGGTCATGACTAACCTCCCCGTCAAACCTGAACAGCACCGTGATCATCATCTGGTTGGAGGGGGTTTCCATGCGAAGCCAGGCATGGTCTACACTATTAAGCTTGATTTTAGACATGTAACACAAACCACCTTTAAATAGTTGAATATCTGTATCTCGAGATTTCAGTCATGCACAGAATCAATTGCTGCCTGCCGTGAAGATTACGAACGAATCGCGAGAAGCAATGCGAGCAAAAACAAGCCTGCCCAGGCATACCAGGGGCCATTGTTGGCTAATATCAGGGCGCCGGCGAGCAAACAAAAACCTGCCAGCAGTGTCCCGCGCACGCCATTCAGAGGACCAGAAGGAGGTTTTTTTAGGTTTGCTTCTAATACTTTTATGCCCTCCGACAGGATCAAGGGGCTTTTCCTCAACACATCCACCATTTCCGGAACAACCAGGGCACTGTCACGCACCAGGCTGACGGGGTTAAATTCCTGAAATAAAATCGACCGTACATGACTGCGGGCTGCGGTGGGGATATCAATCGAAGGATCAAAAACATGACTGACACCCTCAATCGTCACCAGCGCTTTGACCATCAGAATGATCTCACCAGGGTATTGGATCTGATAATGACCAGCCAGCAACACAGACTGCAATATCACCTGGGCAAGTGAAAAATCCTTAAAATTGGGGCTCACCAGCCAGCGGGTATACAGGTCGGAGGCAGCCCGTCGAAATCCTTCAATATCCGCCCCCTTGCCGGGAATAGTTAAAGAAGTCAGATATCGGGCAGCACTTTCTGGATCTCCCGTAACCAGCGAATAGAAATAATAGAACATGCGCTTGCGCATATCCCGCGTGAACCTACCCACCATCCCCAGGTCAATAAACCCGATGGTGACTTCTTGAGAGCCGGGTTTTTTGAATATCATCAGGTTAGCAGGGTGTAAATCAGCATGGAAGAAGCCATCCCGGTAGATCATGCGGACTATGGCGCCTACCCCCAAGTCGATCGCCTGATGGCGTTGTTCGAGGGTGAGTTTTTTAAGTGCATTCTGATCTGGCTTGATACCATTAAAATATTCCATACACAACACATCGCGTGAGCTATATTTCCGATAGATTAGCGGAAAGCGAACCTCAGGCTCATCTTTAAAGTAAGCGGCAAAAGTCTCCGCATTGTCCGCTTCCATGCGCAGATCAACTTCACGCAACGTATAGGCGCTGAATTCATTGATAATGCGGGCTGGCTGATACCGAGCTAAAAAGAGCTGCAGGAAACTGCCGAAAAAGCGCAACAGGCGGGTGTCGCGCTCAATGATTGTCCGCACGCCGGGCTTCAAAGCTTTGATAACGACTTTTTCATTCGTGACCAGTCTGGCGCGGTGAGTTTGCGCCAAGGATGCTGAACCCAATGGAATGGGATCGATCCAGCGGAACATCAAATTGAGGGGCATGTCAAGGCTCTCAACAATGAGCTGCTTAAATCGCTCATAACTGACTGCCGGGAGCCGATCCAGCAGGTTTTTCAGCTCATCGGTGATCTCTTTAGGCAGCAAATCCTCGCGCAGGCTGAGAATCTGGCCGAGCTTGATATATGTCGGCCCTAATTTCTGTAAGCGTAGCCTAAATTGGATAGAAAACGGCTGGCTGACGATTTTCTTATCCAAAAACGGCCAGGTAAACGCCAGGAAAATTCTCAGGAAAAAGATGCCGATCGTACGGTGCTCGCCTAGCTCCATTTTCCTGCGCACGAAATCAAAGCCACCACCCAGCACCAGGCCAAGGATCTGCCCAGCGATCTCAAAACCCCGGACGAATAACCCTGGAGGTCGTCGTTCCTGATACTCTTCGAAACCAGTATCCATAAATTGGGTATCTAGTGTAGTGCTCGCCTTTGAATAAATAAAACTTGTGTGCCTGCAATCTTATCGTGCCAGCCCTGCCGCTTGGGGTCCCATAAAACCCAAAAAAAGCCCAGGAAGAGTGGAATGGCAGAAATCCAATAAGAAAAAAACCTCACCAACGACCTAAAAAAGGATAACTTCTTTCCGTCTTTCTGGACAACTTTAAGCCCGAGGAGCGCTTTGCCGGGGGTAAACCCAACCAGCGTCCAGAAAAACGTGAAATATGCGATCACAAATAAAGCCATGAGAGCAGTTCCACTTCCAAGCTCAACGTATGGATTATCCAAGAGGGACTGAAGGCTGGTTAGTATATTGGCTAGTCTGAAAAACCTAATGATGGTTTGAATAAAGGCTGCTGCGACCAATTGTATGACGGCAAGGATTATCAGGTCGATGGCAAAGGCTTCAAATCGGCTAAAAAAGCCCGCTGGATGAGCTGGGGGATTGGCGTGAGGGAAAATACCCGACTTGTCAGATTGCGTAGTTATCATAGCCATGCGTCCCTAGCCTCCTTCTACCGGGTTGGCGGGTGGCTCAGTCGGTTCAGCTGGAGCACTCTTGCGAAATATCGATTTAAGCTTTTGCTCCATAAGGCCATCTACGTTTGCACTTTGATCGCGGAATTCATCGACTACACTGCCTGCCATGCTGGTACCTTCACGCTGGATAATCTCCTGCACCTTTATCTTTAGGACGAGGTACTCTGCAAACTCATTGATCAAGTCATCGACCGCTTTCTGCTGAAGGATTTGCCGACTGTTTTGCTCTTCGAGGCGGCCGCGCATGATCAGGTGATCCAAGAGCTTTTCCCCCCGAGCGGCAGCGTGATCATACTGATCCTTTACCGGGCTAAAGGCCCAGCTGTTCGTGATGGGTGAAACCAACCGGGACAAAATATCAAATACTTTTGAGGAGGTATGACCGGCGGACGTCAGGCTTTGCTGTAACTTTTCAGGGGTTTCGAATAACAATCCGAGTAACAGGTACCTGAACTGGTCAGCAGAGGTCTCATTCTCGTTGATGGTGATCGTCTCGGGATTCGGCAATACCTGGGTAGTCTGCATGCGCCTTAATCGACCGACAAGGGCATCTCGACCGTTTAGGCCAGTGCCAATCGCCAAACGCAGAACCGCTTTTAGATCACTCAGCTGCTGAGAATCAACACCCTGGAGGGTACTTTGCTCCGCAGGTGGGGTCAAGCTAGGATCATCGCTGGTATAGGGGAATTCGTCATCGGGTATCTGCACGCTACCTCCCATTATTTAATTAAGGAAGATCCGGTATTGATCTTCTGGGATCATCGCCCTGAGACAGGCAATATAAATGATCTGGAAGTTAATAATTAAAAAGCATCGTAGATATGAAACCCCTGTTCAACACCTACTTTAACACCCCATCACCAACGGTACATGCCATTTATATCCGTGAAGCACATTGTAAGCAAATGCTGCCTGGAAAAGCAGGCAGCTTGATGAGGTTTAATTAGGGCGCGCTTAAGCGCGCCCTAATCGAGGATACTTATGCGTTTGCTTTACGCTGTTGGAATGCCCGCACGATCAGCACGATACCACCGACCACGCCCAACACGGCAAGCGACCAGATCATGGATAAGCCCGTAAAGAGCTTACCGTAATCTGCGATCAGCGCCAGGCCAAAGAGGATGCCTAACGCACCCAGGATGCCAGCGCCCCATCCAGCGCCGCTGAAGGCCATGATCAGCAGCATAATACCGTACATCAAGCCCCAGATGCCAAGCACCAGAACCATTACCCTCGGTAAGAACACTGCAGAAGCCACAGGGTATGCCAGGATGTAGCCTCCGGCAGCGATACTGACAATGCCCATGAACAGCTTCCAACCCCACATGGAGTGGTCGATGAAGATGGCTACAATATCAAAAATACCCTGGACGAGCCACCAGATGCCCAGGAAGGTAACCAACATGATGTAGACTTGAGCCTTATTAGCGGCCCCACCCCAAAGGAAGAAAGCTCCCAGGATCAAAGCCGAGATACCCGTCAATAAGGTCAACCACCATGGGCGTTGCTTGGTTTGTGTTTCTAGTGCAGTTGTCATTTTCATTCTCCTTGTTTTTGGTCTTATTGCTATTTTAATCTAATATTCATTTTGCGGCACCACCATTTGTAAATTCCATTCGCTCTGCACCGCCAGCTGTCTCAAGAGCAAATCCACCCGCACCATCTGGGCCACCCGCGACTATGCTGCCCAGCAGCTGTAAATACTGTGTGTCCAGAGATTGCTCTCCGCAGTAGGCCATGGTGGAAGCGCCCAATTTGATGCTGAAACCGCTCTCTTGCGAGTAAGTGCCGCTGATATTGTTGCAGTCAGCTTTGCCATTAAACGTGCCATCGTCATTAAAGGTAATCGTGTAGCTTTTAGGGTCTGCCACTGTGATTTTTTCACCAGTCGATTGGTTGGTCACGCTCTGCCACTGCCAGACAATACCGGTGATGGTATTCGATGGCGTAGCATTTGAGGCACAGGATGATAAAGGTAGCAAAAAAATCAAGGCTACCAATAAGACAGCCTTCCGGTTAATTTTCATTCGTCCTCCATTAACTCAATATTTGTAAAAGCCTCAGTTGCTACCTTCATAAATAAATATTTTGACCACTCCACCAGACACAGGCTGGATGCAACGCATCATCCATTACGAGAAGTTAATTTGCTGCATAACCGGGAATACGGTTGCGATTCTGATAAACCGTAGAACTCCAGTGGCCGATGTCGATAAATATCGCCAAAATGAGCCAGAACCAATCCCAGAAGCCATAGATACCGCCAGCACCCCAGGTCAAGATCACAAACATCAAGGTGGTGAATGGGAGAAATATGATCCCTAAAACCGGCCAGATCCAGCTTCCTTTGAAAGCTGAATTAAACATGACAGGTCGGGCAAGCCAAAGTAATATGGTGCCTAAACGCGGGAACAACCCCGCAAATGCTGCAAAACAACAAGGCATGGTATTCTCTCCTTCTTTTTATCCTGGTAAAACAAAACTGCTTATGCTGCCAATACTATGGAAGGCAGCCTCAATGGTGGCCGGGTGACTTAAAGCCACCATGAGCCATTTCAGGTTTTCTCATCTCTACCGCCAGGATCAAACCGGCCTCCCAGCCGTCCAGCCTGGCGATCATCTTGAGATTCTTCACGCTGATCCTGATTTCGATCCTCTGGCAGGGTTACACCTCCATAATATAAACTGGGTGAAGGGATTAGATCTACTCATGCCTTAGAAACACATTTACTCCTCGGCAAAAGCTTCTTTCAATGCATCTTCCTGTTCCTTCGTTAGGTCGGAAGCAATTAGCTCAAACTTACTGCCTTTAAGCTCAGCGAGTACCTCATCCTGGATTGCTCCTGTGGTCAGTAAGAACAGGGCGGAGGTGCCTTCGGTAACTTTTTCGCGGGTATTCTTAATGAATTCATCGCTGATCCCATAATCAGCCATCTTGCCGCCAAGTGCACCAAATGCAGCCCCGACGGCCAGGCCGAAGAAGGGCACGAAGAAAATCAACCCGAATAGCATACCCCAGAAAGCTCCCTGCATGGCTCCCATGCCTGCCATATCAACCATCTGCCTGGTCTTGGGGGCTTTCTTCCCTGGCGGCCAGCTCACGATGGCGGCGTCTTGGATCTTGATCAGCTCCCTTTTCTGAAGTGATTTGATCTTTTCGAGCATTTCGGATGCCCCATCTGGAGCAGAAAACTTTAAAACCGTAAGTGTTGCCATAGATCATTATCCAATCAAAAAGATGCTTGGGTGGAAAAATACCCCAACGTAAAATCAGGCGACTTCGAATGCCTTTTTAACACCCGGGAGCAGGCAGTAGATCAGAATGATGGCGTTGAGAATGAAGCTCACGCTGACATCAGACCAATTTCCCGCACCTAACATCACGGTAAAGTCCAGGATAAGGTTGAAAGCAGTGATCACTGCCAGGAAAAGCCAGGCTTGTTTGTCAACATCCCACAGCAGCTTAACCAACCAGGCCCACACCCAGACCATTAGAGCCCACATCAGGAAGGACCAAAAGCTGAATGCATGGATCTTGAATTCGCCAATAAAGAAGGGCAGGATACCCAGTGACTGCAGGGCATGGATGGCTGCCAGAACGGCGGCGATTCCAGCCAGGATGGCGAGTATGGTCACTCCAACTGGACGTTTTTTCATCGTTTTTCCTCCTTGCTTTGAATATTGATTTGTGAATAATGATATGAATTACAAACTAGACAGCAATGCTAGATGTGGGATTCCCTGACGATTTACTCCTCCTTTCTATTTCAACAGCAGAGATGTGAATATTTTCTTTGGACTTAATTTATCTGAAACAGCAATTCCACAAACTCATGGCAATTGCTGGGTTTGAATTCTAGTCTTGAATCAACAACTCTTCCAGGCTGGGAGAAATCCCATCCCAGTGATCAGTATCCTGGATAGACTTTATCGCTCGGGACATATTGGCTGAGAGTTTTTGAAACCGTTCCCTACGGACTTCGCGTGGAATACTTTCGCCGCGTTTTTTCAGTGATACCAAGCAGGCGAGGAAGATCTTATAAGGCTCATATTTGGACAAACGCAGATAAAACTCGTTTTCGTGGTCGGTGAGATTTACCTCGCATTGAGCGATCAGATCCTCGATCTCATCCGCAATCACCCCGCTGACCGATTCAGGGTCCTCGTCCATGTGGAAAATTGGGGCATCGGAGACGAAATCGCACAAACGCTCACCCATCACCACAGAAGCTGTGAGTGTGCCTCCCAGTGAGAAGGCATGCAAGCGTTCCCCCTGATGGCTATCGAGGATGAGCTCGCCGGCACAAACCTGAAAGATCTCTGTGGGCTCCAACTCGTAGCGGTCGATAACTGTCTTATGCAAAGCCCGGCCATCAAAGGTGGGAACATGCAGTTTTTTTACATCAAAAAAGCGTTGAGTGGGTTTTGCGGAGATAAGTGCTCGCAAACGCGAGTAACCAAGCTTGGGTGAATATCTCGATGGGTCAAACAAATAACCAAATGATGACAGCTTCGCATCCATGAGCACTCTCCTAGATCTTCAATGTATAAACAATGATTAACGCCGTGACGTGCGAAGTAGTAAAAGGAATATGTTAATGAAATCCAAATAAAGCGCCAGGGCTCCAATAACCACCAGCCCGCCCATACCCTGCTTGCCTTCCAGCTCGGTGGAAAGGGCCTTTAGACGGTTGGTGTCCCACACCGTCAGTCCTGCAAAGAGCATTATACCGGTAAAATTCATCGCCTGGTTTAGCCCAGGTGTGTATGGAAAGAAAATGACAAAGATCCATCCGAACATCCAGCCAAGCAGGCAAAGCAGTAAAAACCTGCCTACGCCGCTCATGTCGCCCTTGATGAACAACCCAACGATGCTGCTAAACAGGAACATCCCAGCCGTCACCCAAAAGGTGTAAGCGATTGATGACTGACTATAATAGTAAAATATGGACGAGAGCGCCAGACCAGTCAGAGCAGAATATAGCAGGAATAATAAAAATGCTGCCCCTGTGGACATGCGGGTTACCGCTGCACTCAGGAAAACCACAACGACAATCTGCAGTAAAAACAAGCCGAAGGTGAACCAGGGATATAACAAAACGCGCTTCATGAATTCAGAGTTGTCGCTCACCGCGGTAGATACCAGAGCAGTAACTGCCAGCCCGAGAGCCATTACCAGATAGACCAGGGCTAGAAAGCGGTTGAAACGTACGGCACTCATTGCGGGTGTCGATCTTGCTTGAGCTTGGGCCATATATTCTCCGTAGTTATTTGAATTCAAATTATGTGGGTGATGGATTTTATTTGACCATCACCCACAAGGATGCATACCTTATTTGTGCGCCTTACGCAAAATTAGTTTGACTACCTCATCAACCAGGATGAGCACAATCGCCAAACCAATGCAAAACAGCCACTGGCTTCCGGATAAAGCGACCAAGCCCATTCGTTCACCGAAGTTCATCTGGGTAGGCAGGAACAGGGCCAGCAAGGATAAGCCGTACAGCTCAAGCTGGCGGTGATCCGTCAGGTTATTGCGGCTGAAAATTGTGCCGGTTTCAGAGCGGCAGCTGAGACCTATGGCAACATTGAACATGCCAAACACAACAAATCCCATGGTAGCTGCCAAAGCCGTGTTCACACCATCGTAATACGTCTCAACCGCAAGTGTACCAACGGCAATGAGCAGACCCATAAAGGCGATCCGCACCCACTGACCATTGCTAAGAACCGGTTGCGATAGCGGGCGGGGTTTACGGTCCATCAAACCCGGTGAGGGACTGTCAAAGCCCAAAGCCATGGCGATGGGCACCTGCACCAGGAAGTTGATCCACAACACGAGGACCGCGGTAAACGGTGTGCCGCCCATGATGGCGAAGATAGCCGCGCCCAGATAGCTGATAATAAATGCCGCCAGGGCACTCATTTGGAAGCGGATGTACTTGAACAGATTATCGTAGATTGCCCGGCCGTACTCGACAGCCTTGACGATGGTGGCAAAGTTATCGTCTGTCAGAATCATCACGGCAGCTTCCTTGGAGACTTCTGTGCCGGTGATGCCCATGGCCACACCTATGTCGGCTTTCTTGAGGGCAGGAGCATCATTGACGCCATCACCTGTCATAGCCACGATGTTCTGCTTCTTCTGCAGCAGGCGAACCAGACGGATCTTATCTTCTGGAGCAACCCGGGCGATCACACCGATATCGTCCAGCTTGCCAAGCAGCTCTTCATCAGGCATGGCAGCAAACTGGGCACCGGTGAGGGCTTCTCCTTCGATGCCGAGCTGATGTCCGATGGCAGCCGCCGTCACAGCATGGTCACCGGTGATCATGCGCACCTGGATACCGGCGCTATGACATTTGGCGATAGCATCCCTGGCTTCTGCGCGGGGTGGGTCGACAATACCAATCATGGCAATCAAAGTCAGGTCCTTGACCAGCTCGATCAGGTTGCCTTTCGGGTCAAAGGTCTGCGGATCGAAGTCACGACGAGCAACCACCATGACGCGTTCACCAGCAGCAGCCATTCGGTCATTTTCCTTAAGAGCCAAAGGTCGGGTCTCATCCGTAATGGGCTGCACCTCGCCACCTGGCAACCAGTATGATCCACCCCGGGCGATCAACACGTCTGGCGCACCTTTAACGAAACAGCGCACCACCGGTTTGCCTTGAGCGTTCTTCATGTTATGGAAAGTACCCATAAACTTGTAATCGGAGTCAAACGGGATTTCAGCTACCCGGGGATACATCTCACGGGCACTATCGACATGGATACCGCCTTTCTCAGCCAGGACGATCAAGGCACCTTCCGTTGGGTCACCGATCAGGTTCTCACCATCCAGGCGTGCATCAGCGCAGAGGGCCATGGGTAACATCACTTCGTCCAGGTCAATCTTCGATCCGCCAGCGCTCAGGATCTGTCCGTCCGTTATGTATGGCGCGGTACCTTTCTTCCAGGGTTCACCAGCTGCCACACCCCGGGTTAATAGTAGCTCTCCTTTAGTACCATACCCTTCACCGGTCACACTGTAGCGGTTCTGACCAGGCAGGCTAAACTCGACAGCAGTCATCTTGTTCAAGGTGAGCGTGCCGGTCTTATCCGAGCAAATCGCCGAAACAGAGCCCAGCGTTTCCACAGAAGGCAGACGTTTGACAATCGCATTCTGGCCGGCAAGCACACGCGTGCCCATCGAGTACATGGTGGTGACTACGGCGGGCATACCAGTTGGGATGGCTGAAATCGCCAGGGCTATCCCGGCCGTGAAGATAGCAGAAAATTCAAGACCCTGTTGAAGGAGTAGGAAAACCATGGCGATAAAAGCCAGGGCAGCTAACCCAGCGATTACGATCGTCAGTTTGTCCAGCTGTTTTTGAAGGGGTGTCTTGTCGGCTTCGGTTTTGTTCAGCAGGTCAGCAATATTACCCATCTCGGTCTGCATGCCGGTTGTCGTCACGATCATCTCGCCACGCCCACGCGTGACCGAGGTGTTCATGTAAGCCATGCAATGCCGGTCGCCCAGGGGAGCATCGGCCTTTGCAATGGTCTCGGTGTCTTTGGAAGAGGCGACGCTTTCGCCGGTGAGGGCAGCCTCCTCAATCTCGAGGGTGGCGGTCACAAACAAGCGCCCATCTGCTGGCACTCGGTTGCCGGCCTCCATCAAGACGATATCACCGGGTACCAGCTCCTCGGCATCGACTTCGATTGCCTGCCCATCGCGACGTACGCGGGCGATATTCTTCATCATCTTTTCCAATGCGGCGAGGCTGGCCTCGGCTTTTGATTCCTGGTTCAGCCCCAGGATGGCGTTGAAGACGGTCAGGCCGATCAAGACGATGGTGGTGTTCCACTGGTGAATCACAATCTGATTGACAACCGCAGCTCCAAGCAGGATGATCTGCATAAAGTCTTTATATTGACGTAAGAATGCCCGCCAACCAGGCTCCTTTTTCTTGCCGGCCAGCTTATTAGGCCCGTACTTCTGAACGCGCTGTTTTGCCTCAGCGGCGCTCAGCCCTTTGGCAGGATCGACTTGAAGCTCGCTAGCGACTTTCTCGGAGGTCAGGGTGTACCATTTTGATTGATTTTCAGGTTTATCGGTCATAAATTTGAGCCTTTCTATTAGAATTTTGAGGGAACATAGCGGTAGGGATAATCGGGTTCCTTGTAATCACCTTTGGCCTGGCGCTTGGGGAACTTGATCGGCTCACGTGGTACTTCTTCATAAGGGATCAGGCTCAGAAAATGCGTGATGCAGTTCAAGCGCGCCCGGCGCTGGTCATTGGAGGGGACCACATACCAGGGGCATTCAGGGGTATCGGTAGCAACGAACATGGCATCACGCGCTCGTGAATAATCGTACCAACGCGCCTGAGCTTGCACATCCATCGGGCTGAGCTTCCAGATTTTGCGGTAATCTTGATCACGCTCTTTGAAGCGTTTCGCCTGCTCATCCATGTCCACCTCGAGCCAGTATTTAATAAGGTAGATACCAGAATCGATGATGGCTCTCTCAACCAAGGGTGTCAAATTTAGAAATTTTTCTACTTGTTCATGGGTGGCAAAGCCCATCACTCGCTCGACTCCCGCCCGATTGTACCAACTGCGATCAAACAACACGACCTCGCCTGCGGCTGGCAAATAAGGCATGTAGCGCTGAAAGTACATTTGTGATTTCTCGCGGTCGGTTGGGGTTCCCAGAGCCACTACCCGGAAGATGCGCGGGCTGACCCGCTCGGTGATGCGTTTAATCACGCCACCCTTACCGGCCGTGTCGCGGCCCTCGAACAGTACGCAAATCTTTGCGCCACTAACCCTAACCCATTCCTGTAGCTTAACCAGCTCGACCTGGAGCGTTTCCATCTCCTTTTCGAACTCTTTGCGGCTCATCGGAGGTTGGGGGTCGCCGATAGATCCGGGCTGAGCAGTAGAGGTATCTGCTCCAGGAACGGCCTGTAGGGCTGATTTTTCGGGGTTTTCCTTACTTTTGCCCTTTTTCCCTTTTTTCTTGTCCTTGTTTTTTCCCATATGGATCTCCTTATTCATAATTTATATGATTTACCAATTTACCATTAATCCAAATAAAAAACATAGCAATTTTCATAAAAGTGGCCCCCAGATAATGACGATGCCTCAATTTGCGAATGATAAAACTGATGCGACTAAAAAGCCCATCACGGTCAGGATGCCTACCAGCTTTCCACCGTGCTCGAATGCTTCTGGCATCATGGCATCTGCCAACATGGTCAGCATCGCCCCAGCTGCAAATGCCTGGGCAAACCTGCCACTGGCAGCGGGTAGCAAAGTGATGACAGCGTATCCGACGCCAGCAAAAATAGCTGAGATGACCACTAACACGAACCACATCCAGAAGATATTGCGCCGTGAACGACCGGCCGCTTCCATATTAACCGTGCCAGCCACACCTTCTGGCAAGTTGGATACGAACACTGCCGCCAGGAATGCAACATTGATCGAACCACCAACCGCAAGGCTCATCCCGAGAATGATCGACTCAGGGATATTGTCCAGCAAGGTGCCGATGAATATCGCTGAGCCTGATCCGATGTTCCCACCTGTGATATCCTTGCGATCCTTACCGCCCCCCCGGTCGATGAGCCAGTCAGCGCCAAAGAAGGTGAGGGCACCGATCAGGAACGCGACAGCCATTCTTCCTCCACCCAGGGCTGACTCGGGGACCAGCTCATAGGCTATGGCACTCAGCAGTGCACCAGCACCAAACCCCATGACCATCCCGACGCTACGGTTGGATAAGCCCCGTCTGGCAAGCAGATACCCAACTAATAGTGCCGCGGACGCTAATCCACCCCACAATATTGCAGTGAGCATATTCTTCCCTAGACCATTTGTATCGAAACAATCTTTCGCGGCATGGTAAAGATGCTACATATGCATCCTTACCATGCTGCGATAATTTACTTCTGCCCGGCGGTGATCAGGAAATTCGTCAATTGCTCCTGTGTAGCTACCAGGACACCATATATCCGGTCATAGATTGCTTTGACCGCCGGGGTATCGGCTTCTTGAGCAGCCTGGTCCACGGCAGTCAGGGTCTGGTTGAACTGGTCGACCGTCTGGTTCATCTTATCGATCGCCAACTGGCCGCGTAGATCTGCGACTTCCGACAGACGGTCGTGGATTGCCTGAATATCCTGCTTGACCAGGTCAGCTTTCGCCTGCTGGGACGGAAGATCCCCGGCCAGCTTGAGGGCCAAATCGACCGAAGCAGTGGCCATCTGGGTGGCAGCATCGATGCGGTCCTGGGTGAGGGAGGTGCGACTCTCGATAGCGCCTTTGGCGACGTTATACGCCTGCTTGTTCGATCGAAGCGCAAACAGGAGCCCGACAATGACCAGGCCAACTATGATTCCGATGATCCAACGCCAAATATTTTTCATGGTTCCTCCTCCGCAATGATACTAAATTCCGTCACGAACGAACGGGCAGGTCATGCAGTGCCCGCCGCCACGCCCTTTACCCAGCTCGAACCCAGCGATGGCAACCACTTCCACACCAGCCTGACGCATCTTGGCAATCGTATATGTATTTCGCTCGTACGAAACCACCACCCCAGGCTCCAGTGCTACGGTGTTGTTGGCATCATCCCACTGTTCGCGTTGTGCCTGTGACTCATCCCCGCCTGTCTCAACGATGGTGAGCTTCTTGATTTTCAGCGCATCTTCGATTGCACCAATGAAGCTCTTTTCCTCGGTGACGTGAAAGTCACCGGGTTTCTTGCCTGGCCGCAAGCTGATAGCACGGATATTATTCACTACACGCGGGAAAGCTGTGGCTTTATCACGGTCGAGCAAGGTGAAGACCGTATCCAGGTGCATGTGGGCGCGGTCTTTCGTCATTACTGCAGCAATCACACGTTCTGCACCACCGTTTTCGAACAACGTCTTCGCCACCAGCTCGATCATGCGTCCCTGGGTGCGCTCGCTCATCCCGATGGCTACCGTGCCGTTGCCGATGATCTGCACATCCCCACCTTCCAATGAAGATCGGCCGAAGTCCTGGATGTTGAAGCCCTGGTCGTCAGTCTGGGGCGGGTACCAGAAGTTGAACTTGGCTGCCTGAAACATGGGATGGTAGCGGTAGATGGTAAGCATGTTAAGAGATTCACGGCGCCTGGCTGGCCAGAACATCGGGTTGACCGTAACCCCATTGTAGATCCAGCACGAAGGATCACGTTGGAACAGGGTGTTCGGCACCGGTGGTATGACAAAGTAGCCCAACTCATCCTTTACGGCTGCACCGAGTAACGATATCTGCCTATATTTTTCAAGATCAAAACCATGCTCCACCATCTCGCCCACGGTTAATCCCCCCACCAGGTGCTCAGCAAGGTCTTCCGGCTTTAGGCTCATCAGGTGGTGACGAACCTCATCAACCAGTGACCAACCCACAGTGTAATCGGAGGCGACCAGCTCAACCACATTCTTCTTGGCTTCTTCGGAGGCAGCCAGGGCTTCAGCCAGCAGCTCCACATGGTAATAGACTTCGATGCCGCGCTCGCGCATGGCCTTGACAAACTGGTCATGTTCCCACTGCGCACGCTCCACCCACAGGACATCATCGAAGAGCAGTTCATCATGGTTTGTGGGGGTCAGGCGCTTCAAGCTGAGATCGGGCCGGTGGACAATGACTTTACGAAGCTTACCAACTTCTGAATTTACACTGAATTCGTTGCTCATTTTTTCCGTCTCCTATGTGATGATCTAATTTTTATTGCTCGATATATATTTGATGGCTTATTTTCTCAAGCTTCCATGGCTGGCTAAGGATATACGTTGGTCCCGGCCTCGCCAGCTACGATCTTCTCGATATCCTTTAATGAACCTATGGCGGCGCGCTTGCCAGTTACCTGAACAAACTGGATTGCCGCAGCCACCTTAGGCCCCATTGAGCCGGCTGGGAAGGGGTGATCCTGCAGCTCTTTGATAGTTACCTTGCCAAGCATGCGCTGTTCGGGCTTGCCCCAATCCAGGTAAACCCCATCCACGTCGGTGGCGATGACAAACAGATCTGCTTCAAGCTCACGTGCCAAAAGCTCACTGGCGAGGTCCTTGTCTATCACGGCTTCAATGCCAGCTAGCGAGCGCGGTTTGCCAGCTTCGTACATGGTGGGGATACCACCACCACCAGCGCAGATCACCACCGTCCCCTTGTCCAACAACCATTTAACCGGTCGCAACTCGAATATCCTCTTGGGAAGTGGTGAAGGGACTACCCGTCGCCACATGGTTCCATCTTGTTTGAAGACCCAGCCTTTCTCGGCTTTGAGCCTATCAGCCTCATCTTTCTCGTAAACCGGGCCAACGAACTTCGTAGGGTTTTGGAAGGCCGGATCGGCAGGATCGACTTCGACCATGGTCAGGATCGTGGCAAAAGGCACCTCAAACGGTAACAGATTGCCTAATTCCTGCTCGATCATGTATCCGATCATTCCCTCGGTCTGAGCACCCAACACATCCAGCGGATATGCCTCAACATCCTTGTAAGCTGATGCCTGAAGCGCCAGCAATCCCACCTGAGGGCCATTGCCATGCGCCAAAACCAGCTGGTGTTCCTTTGCTACCGGTACCAACGCCTGTGCAGCCACACGGATGTTGGCACGCTGAACATCGTGGGTCATCGGCTCACCCCGCTTGAGCAGGGCATTACCTCCTAATGCAACAACTACTCTCATAAGTTACTCCTTTCCTTTCATCATGTCTTTGGCTCCCCAAACCTGCATCAATTGAGCATAGAATTTAACCATGCACGCCATCCCTTCAATCGGGATACGTTCATCGATGCCGTGCTCAAGCCCGGCAAAACTTTCATCCATCACCAGGGAGGTGAAACGATAGATGTTATCGCACACAGGCACAAAATGCTGGCAATCCGTACCGCCTAACATGGTATAAGGTGCCACCGGTGGATTATCAAAAACTTGGCGGATAACTTTAGCGAGACTCATGTATTCGGACGTATTGGTGGAGGAAACAGGCAGGGCTTCGTTAAACTTGCCTTCAACCGGTGTTATGTGCACGCGCTCATCCTTGATCACTTTCTTAGCATGCCATAAGACATCAGCAATGGTATCGCCAGGGAGCAAGCGGAAATTTACAATAGCCTTTGCGTCAGCTGGAATGGTATTATCTTCCACACCACCGTTAATGATGGTTAGCGCTGTGGTAGTACGTATGCTGGCATTCATCTCAGGCAGAGGAACTAACCAGCGTCTTAAAAATGGCCCAAACAACCAAACATTAGCGAAGGCCACCTGGATGTACAGTGGGGCAGCTTTTCCAATGCCGTGGTAGAGAGGACGCAGACTGCGCACATGAGTGGGCATGGGGTGCGATTCCAGGCGGGTCATGGCACGTGATAGAATGCCTATGGCGGTTTGCTTGGGTGGCGTGGAAGAATGACCGGGGGCACTTTTCACCGAGAATTCAACGGTCAGATAACCTTTCTCACTTGAACCGACCAGGGCAAGCTTCCCGCGCACCCCGGCTGCCAAGCCTTCCATAATCCCTCCGCCCTCATCGACGATGCCTGCCAGGCGGACATTGCGCTCCTTGAGCATCTGGCCGATCACCTTGCAGCCATTTACACCACCGGTTTCCTCATCATGCCCAAGACCGAAAATGATGGTGCGTTCAGGACGAAAGCCCTGTTTGAGGAGAGCCTCAGCCGCATCCATGATGCCAATCAACTGGTTCTTGATATCAAGCGTGCCACGCCCCCAGACGAACCCGTCAATGATCTTGCCCTCAAATGGGGGGTGGGTCCATTCGGTTGGATCGGCAGAGACCACGTCTTGGTGCGCCATGAGCATCACCGGTTCCAGGTCGGCGCGGCTGCCCTGCCAGATGTATACCAGGCTGTAACCATTCACAAGCTCGCGTCTCAGCTTTTGGTGCACCAGAGGGTAGGTTTCCTCCAGCATCTTATGCAGCTGTGCAAATGCCTCCGGATCTGGGGTACCTTTTTCATCTAAGGGTACGGTCTTACAACGGACCGAAGCAGCCAGGTGCTCGGCGACTTTCTGCTCATCCACCTGGATGCCTTCGATCTTTTCCACGCTACCCATTGAGCGCTGGAACAGGATAGTGCGAATTACCACATAGAGCGTAGTCAGAAGCAAGATGAGAATGATAATTTCTACAATGCGTAATAGTAGCATGTAGCTCTCCTTTTTTTTAGATTATCAGTTTTTTATGCTTAGTTTAGCTGCTTATTACCCATCTATCTGCTCAACTTTTACCTCGCGTTTACTGATCGCTCTCCAGCCCGCCTCCACTACCCAGGCGAGGATTATTGTCACGATCAGGATAATGAAAGTGTTTGGTGCGGTCTGCAGGGTATTCCAGCAAAACAGCAGGATCGCAGCGAGGGTGGTGATCAAGGCAATCCACAGCACAAACTTTGAAGCCCCCGTTTCCTTGGTTAACCTCAGGTGAGCCACCGTGAGTAAAGCAAAGATAGCCAGCGCTACGGCACTCCCGATCGAGGCAATGACCGATACATTAAAAAAGACCGCCAGGAGCACGATCAACAGGGATGAAATTACTAAACCCTGGGTACCACCTGCCCGATACTTGCG
This sequence comes from Anaerolineales bacterium, assembly GCA_003105035.1. Taxonomy (NCBI): domain Bacteria; kingdom Bacillati; phylum Chloroflexota; class Anaerolineae; order Anaerolineales; species Anaerolineales bacterium. The sequence goes on from PQAL01000035.1 coordinate 90,020, forward strand.
CGCTAAACCGAACCTGGGCGGCAGCTGACCGTCTTTAGCCATGGAAAAAGTCGCGCCTATGCTGGCATAAAGCTGGGAGTTGATCGCCCCTGCAGTAGAGAAAACCGCCACTATGGTGATCAACGTATACCCGGCCTGACCAAAGATAGGGAAGGCTGCAGCAGCCAGGGCTGTATCGGCATTAGCAATGACCTCTTGAACGGTGAGCACGCCGAAAACGCCAATCGCCAGGGCAACGTAAAGCAATAATGTAACACCAATCGAGATATACATTGCTCGAGGCATGTTTTTCTCAGGGTCCTTAATATCTCCACCGACGAATGAGATCACTCCAAAACCAAGGTAGGCAAAAAAGGTGAGGGCGACACTGGCAAAGATCTTACTAAAGGGTGGGTACGTGGATGGAGCCACCATCGATGGATCCATATTAACCAGCATGGCAATGGCAAAACCACCTAGAACAAGCAAGACGATGGTCACAATCGCTGATTGGGCTTTCGTCACCAAATCTGTACCAGTCGAGTTGACAAAGGTCAGAACGGCAACAATAAGGACGGCAAAAATTTTGGGCAAGTAAGCGGGGGCGGTTGCTCCAAAGAACAGACTGGTGAAGTAATTACCGAACGATACTGCGACCATGGCAGCCACGATCAGCGTCGAAAAATAACCCAGCATCACCAGGCCACCCGTGAACAATCCCTTGCCGTATCCGCGTACGATCCACGAGATTAATCCACCGGAAGAAGGATACTTAGCCCCTAATTTTGCGAAGGAATAGCCTTGCAGCAAGGCAATCAGCCCGGCGACGAGGAAAGATACCCATACTGCGGTTTCAGCAATCTTGCCTGCCTCTCCAAAAAGGGCAAAGATACCTGCACCAACCATCGAGCCAATGCCAATAAAAATAGCTCCCATCAAGCTGATCGAGCGTTTTTTTTCTGGTGTGCTTTCAGTCATTATCTTAGCTTGTGCCATGTCACTCTCTCCATAAAATATTATCGTTTTTACATTAGCATCCATGCACGAATAAGCACGGAAATACTAAATGCATTTGAATAAGCTCACCTGGTAAGCTCATAAACCGCATACGCATAAATTTTCATCGCCAGGAACAGGTTCTTCAGGATGAGACGCTCATTCGGCTCGTGCTCGGTAAGCAGCTCACCGGGAAAGAGCGGACCAAAGGCAACACAGTTCTGGAAGGCGCGTGCATAAGTAGCCCCGCCCAGGGCAATCGGTTCTGTCACCTGGTCACCAGAATATTGGCGATACACCTTCATCAAGGTCTGGATCACCGGGTGGTCCTTGGGCAGGTAAAGCGGTGGCAGCCAGTCGAATTCCTTATATTCCAGGCCGTAACGAGCGGCTGCAACACTCAGTTTCTTTACGATCTCCAGCTTGTCGACCGTGACCGGGATACGGATGTCGATCGAGATTTGCTCTTTCTCACCCAGTCTAAATAACCCTATGTTGAACTTGAGCTTGCCGGATGGTGCATCCTGGCAGTCGCCAAATATTTTTGTAGCGTATGGATCTTCAGCGACCTCAGTAGCAATAAAATTAATCGCTTTGGATTCAAGGCCAACCGCATGCAAAGCGATGCACAAGCGAGCGATAGCATTGACGCCCTCTTCGGGGATCATGGCGTGGGCAGCTTTACCCTTGACCTCAATACCATCTTCCTTCCACTCGTAGGCAAAACCCAACTTTTCAAGCTTATCAGCCAGCTCTTCTTCAAGCGCACCATCGTAAAAAACGGAAGCCGGGACAGCATTGAACGCAGAACCGCCGGCGAGAAGTATATCCGTTTGATTCTTGCCTTCTAGATTAAGCTGGAGCAAGCCCTTCTCAGCATAGATCAACGGGAAACGAGCATCAGGCGCGAAACCAACCGTAGGTGGCTCTTCGATTTCCTTGTAACGGTTGATGCAGCGCCACAGGGTTTCTTCGTCTGCACCGAAAATGAATCGAACGCGCTTATTGAGCTTCACGCCAGCGTCTAAAAGAGCTTTAACTGCAAACAGAGCTGCCAACAGTGGACCCTTATCATCTTG